>JAAXHO010000053.1 GCA_012270795.1 Candidatus Poribacteria bacterium | reverse complement strand
CACCTCTTCTGTAGGAGCGACCTTTGGTCGCGACCAAAGGTCGCTCCTACAACTCAGAATGTAGAATTAATTGTATAATTTACCATAAATGCGTTTTTTATCGTTTTTTTGTAGAGCATTTTTGTATAGGTTTTGGACTTATCAGATGGTTTGTATTCTTTGATTTGTTTGTCTGTCATTTTGGCGATACTTTTTTGTAAAATACCATTTCTATAAATTATTGTCTCATTGGAAGGTTGTTATCACAGCCATTCTTTAGGACACAAGCCGAAAGTTTGTGCTACAAGAAAGAGTTTTTTCGATTAGAAATGGTACAAAATTATACGTTATGTAGGGTTATGATGGTTTTGTTTTGGTGTCTGGTTATTGGGATTTCCAATAAGTTGATAGTAGAATCCACAATTAAGTTTACACACGAAAGACTACCCCCCTTTATCCCCCGCAAGCGAGGGGAGATCAGACAGGTGCAAAATGTATAAATAATTATAGACTTTACTATAATGTGTATTTGGAATATTGGGGCAGAATTTTACTATAAAAATTTTACACACAATTCATTACAAACAAAAAACCCTAATATCAAGTTATTAGGTAATAACACCTATAATACTGACATTAAGGTTGTGTATTGATTTTCTATGAGTTGTAGTATTTCAATTATAATACAGCATTTTGTACTGGATCAAGGAGTAGGAAGGGCAAAATGCCGATAAGCAAGATACCGATTGCTGCAAGAGTTAATCCGATGACTAAGGTTGAGGGATACGTGTTGAACTCCAATTCTTCTTCTGGTTCGCGCATATACATGGTGACGACAACGCGTAGGTAGTAGAACGCTGAGATTGCGGTGTTGATTGCACCGACTATGACGAGTAAAACAAGCCAAGTGTTGACTGGATCTGGTTGAACAGCGGCTTGAACCGCAGATTTGAAGATGTAAAATTTTCCGACAAATCCTGCAGTAAGTGGAAAACCTGCCAGAGACAGCAGCATTAACGTTAAGAACCCGCCGAGTAAAGGTTTTCGGAAACCGAGTCCTGCGTAATCGAAAATCACCAAGTTTTCACCGTCAGCAGTTTTTGCCAAGATTACTGCACCAAATGCCCCAATATTCATGACACAATAAACAAGGAGATAAATCATTGCACTGGAGACACCATCACCTTTAACTGCTGCATTGCTTGCTGCTGCCAAGCCTATCAACACGTAGCCTGCGTGTGCAATACTTGAATAGGCGAGCATGCGTTTGATGTTTGTTTGTGCAATAGCGATGACGTTTCCAACCGTCATCGTTAGCATTGCGATAAGAATGATAACCCCACTCCATTCGCTATGTAGGATCGGAAATGCCTCTGTGAATATTCTGATAAAAGCAGCAAATCCCGCTGCTTTTGGACCTGCTGAGATGAATGCAGCGATGGTCGTGGGTGCACCTTCATAAACATCAGGTGCCCATTGATGGAATGGCACGACAGCGACTTTGAAACCGAATCCAACAACGAGTAGGAATATACCTGCTAAAAGGAGCGGCGGGTTCTTCACACTGGCATTGGTGAGGACGTTTGATATTTCGTCTATGTTGGTTTTGCCAGTGGCACCGTAAATCAGTGCGATCCCGTAGAGGAAAAATGCACTTGCGAATGCGCCGAGCAGTAGGTATTTCATACCCGCTTCGCTTGATGCTGGACTTTCTCGGAAATAGCCTGCTAACACATACAACGATAGCGACATCAGTTCTAAGCCGAGGAAAACGATAATCAGTTCATTGCCAGCAGCCATTAACATCATGCCAAGTGTTGCGAGTAGAATAAGTAGATAGTAGGGTCCCTGCTTTTTGTCGTCTCTCCCTAAATAACTGATTGAGAATAACGCTACCAAAATGGTTGAAACGAGAAAGATAATATTGAAAAAGAGGGAATAACTATCAATCCTGAACATATCGTGGAATTGGGTTGTATTTGTGCCTGCAATTAGTAGATTTATAGATGACCATAAGGCAATCCCCGATCCGACGATTGTCATCCATGCATGCGTCTTTTTGGAAATAGAATCAAACATGTCAAAGACAAGGACAATCAACAACGTTGCGACGATGACAAACTGTGGCATTAACAGTGACCAATCAATATCAGGCATTCAAAACCTCCGTTTTTAAACTCCGAAATAGCAGTAAAGGTGTATCATCAAGCATCAAGTTGTAATAACGTGAGTTTGATAAATCAGATTTTTGGGCTAGGTGCGGTTAGGAAACCGCACCTACCGGGCTTATGAGAATAAGATTTTATGCAAAATGAATTTCATATATCTATTATCAAACTCACATTAATAATAAATAATAAACAATTGCAATTTCCTATTTTAATAAGAACACAAAAGTTACAATTACAAATAACGGGAACAGTATAACAACTGACCAGAGCATATATCCAAAGAAACTCGGCATGCGGATTCCACTCTGTTCTGCAATTGCTTTGACCATGAAATTTGGTGCGTTGCCGATATAGGTACATGCTCCCATGAATACCGCTCCTACAGATATACTAATTAGCAGTTTAATAAAATCAAGATGATGTTGTTCGGTTAATTGTCCAGTCAAAATCATTGGGACATCTGCTTCAGTAAGATGTAATTTTCCAAGTGCTGTATTGAAGAAAGTTAAATAGGTCGGTGCGTTGTCCAAGAAACTTGAGAGGATACCTGTAGTCCAGAAATAGTGAAATGGTTCTTGCATTGCACCAATTAATCCAGCTAATGCCCCTTTTTCTCCTGCTTTCAGAATTGCCAAAGCAGGAATAATTGTCATAAAGATTCCGGCGAAAACTTTTGCCACCTCTTCAATTGGTTCCCATGAGAATTCGTTTGTTTGACGTAATTCCCCACTAAAGGGTGTGAATTGGAGTGATAGTAACCCCATCACGATAATAATTAGATCTCGGGAAATACTACCCCACGCCACCTCAATTCCAAGGATGCTGACTTTGAGCTGCTCCACACTACCACTCATTAACACTGCCCCAATAATACCGAGTAGGAAAACAAGGTTGAATAGTCCATCTACACGAAGTGGTTCTTTAACTCCATCATCGGGGACTGTGCCACCCTCCCGTTTAAAGAAGAATGTGTCTATTATAAAGAACAACGCAATCAGTATCACACTAATAAATAGCATGTGCGGTAATAGTGCGGTTGTTGTCCAGAAGAAAGGCACGCCACGGAGGAAACCGAGGAATAGTGGCGGATCTCCAATGGGTGTTAATGAACCACCGATATTACTGACCAGAAAGATGAAAAAGACAATCAGATGTACCTTATTCTTTCTATATTCATTTGCACGGATTAAGGGACGAATTAGTAGCATTGATGCCCCTGTGGTTCCGACCCATGATGCAATCACAGTACCGAATAACAATAAGAGTGTATTGACAACTGGCGTGCCTCGTAATGTTCCGCGAACGAGGATACCTCCCGCAACTGTGAACAAACCCCACAACAGAATGATGAACGGTATATAGTCTAAAAGGTAAATATGGAGAATATCGTAGAATGCTTCACCTTTGAAAACTGCAAGATATGGGATTGCGAAAACCAATGCCCACACTAATGACATCTTTCCACCGTGGTGTACCAGAAAGTGGGAATCAAATACAAGCGGGAGAATTGCGATTGATAGAAGGATACCGACAAATGGAATGATACTCCAGATAGGCAATTTTGCTCCGTCTACACCGTGGTGTGTAGCTTCTCCATTCTGTGTTTCATCTGCCCCGAAGCTATCCATTGAAACGGATAGGGTAAGTGCTAAAATGACACAAAGTATAATACAACAAGCGAGTTTTGATTTCACTATTTTGTCTGTGCCTCCTCTTCAATCAATCGTAGGTTTGCAGATTTGACTTTCATAATAACAGCATCTTTATCTTTTTTGTCAATTATCAATTGCCCTTCTGCAGGTGTTTCAGTAGCATCTTCTACTTTTACTTTTGCCACAACTTCGTTAACAGACTTTTCCATGGGATCCATGAATGTTTTTGGATAAACCCCGATCCAGACGATGAACAGCAATATTGGCACGAGTACAGCGATCTCGCGCGGATTCAGGTCGGGCAAAGATTCATTGGTACTGTCCAATGTTCCGAACATGACACGTTGGTACATCCATAGCATATAGACCGCTGCCAAAATGACACCCGTTGTTGCGAAGACCACGTACCATTTTGAGAATGCTCCGCCTACAAAGCTACCGAGTAGTATCATGAATTCGCCTACAAATCCGTTCAGATAAGGCAATCCGATGGATGACAGCGTTACAATTAGAAAGATTGTTGCGAAGATAGGCATTTTCTTTGCCAACCCCCCGAAATCAACGATCATTCTGCTATGTCTACGTTCATATATCATACCGACTAAGAGAAACAGCGCGCCTGTGCTTAACCCATGATTGACCATCTGAATAACGCTGCCTTGTATACCTGCATCACTTTGCGAAAATAGTCCTAAAACAACAAAACCGAGGTGACTTACACTGGAATATGCAACTAACTTTTTCAGGTCCGGTTGTACCATTGCTACTAATGCCCCGTAAATTATACCGATAACGGCAAGTGGAACTATCCACGGTGTCGCGTCAGCTGCTGCTTGTGGGAAAAGTGGGAGGCAAAATCGGACTATGCCATACGTTCCCATTTTAAGCAGCACACCAGCAAGAATAACACTTCCGACTGTGGGAGCTTCAACGTGTGCATCAGGTAACCAAGTGTGGAAGGGGAAAAGGGGTACTTTTATGGCAAAGGCGATGAAAAATGCAAGGAATAAGAGCATGGCAGGCTTAAATGTTCCTCCAGCCTCTATTAGTGTTACGAGATCAAAACTGTTGCCGTTTTGGAAGTAGAGTGCTAAAATACCGACTAACATGAGCGCACTTCCTGCCATTGTATAAAGGACAAACTTTATGGTGGCATAAATTCTACGTTCCCCGCCCCATATTCCGATGAGGAAATACATCGGGATTAACATTGCTTCCCAGAACACGAAGAACAGGAATAGGTCTAATGCACAGAATACGCCTAACATGCCGGTTTCCAGCGCGAGGAGCGACATCATGAAACCGCTGAGACCTTTCTCTACAGAATTCCATGCGGCGAGGATACATATTGGCGTGAGGAAAGTTGTAAGTAACACTAACCACAACGAAATGCCGTCAATACCGATGTGGTAACTTATTCCTAAACCTTCAATCCACGGTAGTTTTTGATAGAGTTGTGTGTCAGTTTGGAAACCATCAATTCCTACCTCAAATCCGGTGTAAAGTCCTATTGATATAATAAAAGTGAGAAGACCAATACCAAGCGCGATCCATTTAACAGCGTTTGCTCCTAAACCTCTAAACAATGCAATCGCTATCACACCCAGCAGTGGTAAGAAAATAACTATTGAAAGTAGCAAAAAGAACTCCTTAGATTTACGGTGCTATTTTAGCACCCAAAAAAGTTATGGCGAATATCTTATGAAAATTACAATATTTCATGCTTGTATCCTATATAATACCAATTCTAATTAATATTGTCCCATTAAGGAATTTCACTTTTATCGCTGGTTGTAGGTTTCTCTCTTCGGTAGGAGCGACCTCCCCGGTCGCGACCTGGAGGTCGCTCCTACCAGATCTCCACAACTAATGAGACATTTTCAATTAGAAATGGTATAATATACATGCATTTTAAAGTTTCTAATACAAGTGTTAACTACTCAACCAAATAAACAAATAAACAACCAATCCCAAAATGTAAGAGATAAATCGGGTTGTTCTCGTGCTAATTGTCGTCTGCGTTTGGAAAAATAGTTTCGTGGTGTATTCGTCTTCCACCAAGACAACAACTGCTGATTAAACTTAGAAATATCTTCATCGGATCTCTTACAGTGATCCAGCACCCATGCCCCGAGTCTAACGTCATTCGTATTTCTAACTGCTGCCTCTTGAAAAGCGTCTGGAGTAATTCCCAAGAAAGTCAGAATCCGTGTATCCTGTTGGGAGTCAGCACCGTATTTGTATTCACGGATCTGTCCAGTATGTGCGGCGCGTGCTTTGTCTGCCATTCTTGCGACACCACAGATTCCAGCGACTTCTTTGCTAACCATATTGCGCGGTTGAAATTTTTTCTGTTTCATTTCTTCCTCCGTTAGCATTCCTTCAAAATAGGAAAGCATTAAAATCATTTGAATATCGGGTTACATTTATGGTGTTTTCCTAACAGTTCTTTGAAATACTTATCAAGTTTGGTCTCAACTTCTTCCTTCCCTATTGGTTTTATCTGAAAGTGCTTTTTCAGATAAGGATGGTGTCTAATAACATCACTGATGAAATAGTGTTTATTCTGCCTGAAAAGTTCATCCTTTATCGGAACATCACAGTTTCCAAAATAGAAAGGAAGTCTATATATGTTTCTTTTGAACACATCTACATAAGCATAATAATCCAGTTTTGTTTTGTCAAGGATAATCGTGTTTGTGCTATATTCTTGGACAAAAGTGCGATTTCGCTTTAATGCGTTGATATCCCGCATTGTCCAGAAAAAGAGAGAATCATCAGGGACCGGTTGTTGTTTGCTGGGATACTTGCGAATATAATTTGTTATATAATCAAAATCACTCACACAGAAACGATTCTTGTCCGTTGTTCTAAAATGAAATGAACGGATATAATCGTATTCCATTCCGTTTGCCTCTCGTTGATAAAAAGCAATGATGATTGGAAAATGTGTATGTTTAGCTGATTCTGGGAATTCCCCGCTACTAATTAGTACCCCATCTATCAGTTTATAATTTGCAGTAAACTCCTTTAAGTGTCTGAAATTTGTTTGTTTTATCAAGTAAGACAATGGATGTAACACACATATACAATCTGCTTTCAGTTTACTATAGGAACGGAGAAATGATATTCCTAAGTCCCGACTTACTATATCTTCATCTACATCAAAATCAACCTGTTTAATCTTATGACGTATCAGTGATGTTCTATCGTTATAGGGTGGATTTCCTACAACTATCAATCTTGTGGATTGTTGAGGAATTCCGAATTTCTCCCTTGAAACCTTGTGTAAAGCGTTTGTCCGAAAGAACTGGACTTTATCAATATTTTTTCTTGCTATCTCTATTGCATCTTTGTCTATATCACATCCGATTGTTGCTACTTGTCCATAATCTATCAGAAAATCGCCGTATCCGCATGCGGTATCAATTATGGTCGTCTGTGAATCTACATAAGGTTCAATTAATTCCCACGCCAGTTGCACAAATTTAGGTGGTGTATAATAACTTCCCAAGTTGACTCTGTCTTCATAGACTAAATGTTTTTGACTCATTCTGAATTATGCAACTGCATTTTTTATGACCGAATCTGTGTTTAATACAGCACTCGGTCCACGGATACCATTTACCGCTAATATCCGAAGGTATTTACCTCGTTTCACACTTGCCGCGGTTTTCCCAGTCGAAATCCAGTGGTAAGAACTCTTCCCTTCCCAACCCTCAAGGTTTTTAGCGGAAAGTTTTCGCCACTGCTTTAACCATCCTAATTTTGCTGTGATTTCTCCTACTTTGCCCGTATTTTCCGCTGGATGAACTTCAACATAGAAGATTCGATCTTTATAACCGAATGCATAATCCCAACGATGCGCGTTCGGATAAAGTTTTTTAAGACATGTATCTATGTCAACGCTTCCTGCCAAATCGCGTGTTGAACGAACCTCTATTTTTCTGCTATTTGCCCCCAATGCCTGCAACCCTTTTCTTAGACATTTAGCTATTTCAGGAACACTCTGAACAACATCGGCAAAATTCATGTGTTACTTTCCCATACAGCTTCTGTAACAATATCAGCTGCCTTCGTACTAAAGAGTGTAAGTCCGCCCCAATCTGATACTGATTTATCAGGATCTTCTGGATCTAATTTTGAGATGTCCTTGACCTCCACAACACTATCTTTTCGGAAAAAATAATAGGTTTTGAACGTTTTTGTATGTATGACAGTCTCTGTAAGGTCATAAGAATAGGCATTAGCTTTCAAATCCAACAGTTTTCTCAACCGTGCTGGTGGGTTTTTTGATTTTGCAATAAGTTGAATTGCCCAGACAAGTTCTAAAATTTGCGCTGAATGTGTGGAAACAATGACTTTATATCCTCGCCTTAAAAGCTCTAAAAAAATTAAGAGTAGTGCTGAGATTGCTTGCGGATGTAACCCCATTTCCGGCTCTTCAATTACAACCCAGTTGATGTTATCTTTCTTTTGTGCTTTTCCTGAAGGCATTAACCGATACAGTCCCAGTAAAAGCGGTGCGAATTCTCTCTGACCTGTAGACCAAACCATAAACGGTAGTTGGGTGCCTGCAACATCTAAGATAATACGTTTACGTAATCCCGACCTATCCAATTTGATTTCACCCTCTCCAAAGATACTTTTCCCGATTGCCTCTCGGACTGTTTTGTTCATACGCCCTTCTTGTGGAAAAATAGCCCTCTTACCTGAACCTAAACCCGCTTCCATTAATAGACGCAATTTCTCACTAAATTCCTTAACGATGTAAGGATCACTTGCTCCATAATCTGTAAAAGCGCGCGGCCATCCATCTTTGAGTGTTACGACCCGGTGCGCTGGTATCAGAAAAAGGCTTTCCTCTTTTTTTCTCTTTGATAACGCATTTAGAGGTGTAAAATCTGCTTTGTCAATGGTGACTTTCGTCTCATCTTTGTTCCAAATCGTTCCCATTCCCTCACCGAAATATAGGGATAAGAAATTTTCCATTTTTTTGTGCCAATCAAAACCGTGTTTTTTAAGAGTTTGCGTAATTCCGCCTGCATCTGAAATTAGTTTTACAAGTTGGAGCAGAATACTCTTTCCGCTTGCTTGTTCACCAACAAAGATCGTCATATCTCCAAAGGTGATATCGGCTTCACGGATTTGCCCCAAGGAAGTTAGTGTAAGACGCTTCATGGTTTTCCTGTTCCTTGTATCTATGCTAAAATTATCCTGAAATCAATTATCTTATTTATGTTAATTTCTAACAATTACCTAAGCAAAAAATAGGTAGTATGCAAGGAACAACACAATGCCTATTACCATGGAAACGATATATACTTGGACGAGTCCTGTTTGTAATCTTCGTAACGTTCCTCCTATCACTCGGACAATTGCAGCGATTGCGTTGACTATTCCATCAACAATGAGTGTATCAAACACTTTCCATAAGAGAAAATGAGAGATGTTTTTGATGGGTTGAACGATAAAGGTATTGTATATCTCATCAATGTAGAATTTGTTAGCCACAAGTCGTTGTAGTGCGTTTGTTGGCTCATCAGAAGGCACACGATCTTTGTAACGTGTCCAAGCAAAGGCGATTCCGAGTAAACCGACAATGGACGAAATTATCATAAAAGGTATTGCACTACCCAATTCTTTTGCATGCCCCTCATCTCCATGTCCAGCAGAAAAAACGCTCTCTGTGAAGTGGTGAAAGACACTATCATGTCCATTCCAACCAATTAACAAGCCAATAAGTGCAGAGGGAACAGCAAGAATTACCAGCGGCAACCACATCACTGCAGGCGATTCATGAAGATGTGATGCAACTTCAGGTTCAACGCGAGATTTACCGTAAAAGGTTACAAAAATCAAGCGGAACATATAGAAGGCTGTTAGGAATGCAGTAATTAGTCCAATGATGTAGATTGCTTTTGAACTTCCCCAGGCACTATGCAGAATTTCGTCTTTACTCCAGAAACCGCTTAAGAATGGAGCACCTGCAATTGCTAATGCCCCGACTAAAAATGTTGCATAAGTTATCGGTAGTTTGTTGCGTAACCCGCCCATTTTTCGTATATCTAATTCATTCGCCATTGCGTGCATCACACTGCCTGCTGTTAGGAACATTAGTCCTTTGAAGAAAGCATGTGTCACCAAGTGGAAAATACCTGAAGCATACGCACCGACACCGACACCGACAAACATATATCCGAGTTGGCTTACTGTGGAATAGGCGAGAATTCGTTTGATGTCATTCTGTTTGAGGGCAACTATTGCGGCGAACAATGCGGTTAGGACACCAATCCAAGCGACAACCAAACCTGTTCCTGCCAGATTATATAGTACTGCGGAGCGTGCAATCATATAGACACCCGCGGTGACCATTGTAGCGGCGTGTATTAATGCACTAACAGGGGTTGGACCTTCCATTGCGTCTGGTAGCCAGACATAGAGTGGTATTTGCGCTGACTTACCGATTGCACCGACGAAGAGTAGCAAAGTCGCAACTATGAGTGTAACTTTTGTAGTTTCTCCAAAAACTATATCAATGGTACCTGCTTCTGCTTTATCAAATATTGACACAAAATCAAGACTTCCGAAAGCAGCGAACAGTGTGAACATACCCAACAGGAATCCAAAATCACCGATTCTGTTGACAATAAACGCCTTTTTGCCTGCATCTGTGGCGGATTGTTTCTCGTACCAGAACCCTATTAGCAGATAGGAACAGAGACCGACACCTTCCCAGCCAACAAACATCATCACATAGTTGTTGCCAAGAACAAGGATTAGCATTGCAAAGACAAACAGGTTTAGATATGCAAAATAACGGGTATATCCTGCATCGCCGTGCATGTAGCCGATGGAATATATGTGAATAAGAAAGCCGACACCTGTGATAACCAAGAGCATCACAGTCGTCAAGGCATCAACGTGAAAACCGATGTTGAAACTGAACGTTTCTGCTGAAATCCAAGGATAGAGGATTCCAGCTTCACCCTCAAGCGTAGTTCCACCCTGGACCTTTATAAAGGCAATAATCGAACAGATTAAAGAGATAAGTACAGCAAGCGCACCAATACCTCCGCTCAGTTTCTCGTTTCCTTTTAACCATCTGCCAAGCAATCCGTTAATCAGAAATCCGACAAGTGGTGAAATTAACAAGATGATAATTAGTGCTTTTGACATGTTTTATCCTTTCAGCGAATTAACTTCATCCACATTAATTGTTTCTTTATGCTTGAACACACTGACAATGATTGCTAATCCGATTGCGACTTCTGCAGCAGCAACTGCCATGACAAAAAAGACGAACAACTGTCCTTCTGCATGCCTCAAACTACGACTGATTGCTACAAAGGCGAGATTCGCGGCGTTTAACATCAGTTCAATACACATAAAGATGATAATTGCGTTTCTGCGGATGAGGACACCGAGAACACCTATTGTAAACAGAAGTGCGCTTAATACGAGATAATATTCTAATGACAACATATAAAATCCTTTTCTAACTATTGTAGATGTATCTCTGGGACCTTAGTTAATTTTCAGTTTGGTTTTCGCGTTTTACCAAGACGATCACACCAATCAATGCTGCCAACAAAATAAGCGATGTTACCTCAAATGGTAGGAGATATTTGCTAAACAGGAGTTCACCAATTTTGTAAGTGGTTACTGCTTCCGTTGAAGCTTGTGCAGACTCAAGTGCAGTGTTGGTACCTGCTGTCATTGCAATATAAACGCCTTGAATTGCCAACAGAACTCCCAACACTACCGCTAACCCCTTCAGTTTTCCTTTAAGAGCACTTTTAGCAGATAATGTGCCGAGATTCAGCAGCATAATTACAAAGAGGAACAGCACCATGATTGCTCCAGCATATACAATCACCTGAACAGCAGCAACGAAATGTGCACCTAATAACACAAACAACCCCGCTTGTGCAAAAAAAGTCACAATCAGCGAAAGGGCACTATAGATCGGATGCCGAAACGAGATGACAGAGATTGCGCCAATCAGTGAAACCGCTCCAAATACGAAAAAGAGAACATGTTCTGCAGTCATATTATCACTCCTATTCTATAGCGTCCAAGCCGCGTAATGGTGGTGCATCGGGTGCACTTTGTACCGCTGATTTGCTGTTATTGTCTACTGCCATTATCCCTGCTACAATTGCGACCACAATGAATGCTGCTACCAAATTTCCAATGCCAATCCAAAGACGACTACCGTTCGTTGCTATCCATAACGTACCGGTAACCACGATTGATGTCAACGCAACAGGCAACAGGAATTTCCAACCGAAATTCATCAGTTGATCATAGCGGAAACGCGGCAGTGTCCAGCGCACCCATATAAACACAAACAGGAAAATGCCTGTTTTGACGAAGAAGATGGCGAATGAGATAACCCCGCTCCAGAAGGGACCGCCTATGCTTTCTAATCCGAAGAAGTGCCATCCGCCTAAGAACAACGTTACAACGACTGCAGAACCGACAATCATATTCATATATTCTGCCATGAAAAATATAGCGAATTTCATACTGCTGTATTCGGTGTGGTATCCTGCGACGAGTTCCTGCTCCGCTTCTGCCAGGTCAAACGGCAATCGGTTTGTTTCTGCAAACATTGCTGTTGTGAACGCAAGAAATGCGGGTAAGTGTATGAGGAAATTCCACTCCCACGGATTTGCACCTTGCTCCTTTGCGATTGTGCGAAGACTCAGTGATTCAGAAAGCATCAGCACGCCGATGATTGCCAAACCGAGGGTCAATTCGTAGCTTATCATTTGTGCCGATGAACGTAAACCACCCAATAGAGAGTATTTATTATTTGATGCCCACGCACCTATCACAACACCATACACACCGAGAGAGGTTATTGCTAAAATATACAAAATACCGATGTTAATGTCTGCGATTTGGAGTGGAATTACATTATCTGCTATCGTGATTGTGTCGCCAAACGGAACAACTGCTACGGCAATCATCGCTGGCACCAAGAGCATAGCGGGGGCAAGCACATAAAGCGGTTTATCTACGTGATTTGGGATGATGTCTTCCTTAAAGAGGAACTTGATTCCATCTGCTATCGGTTGTAAGAGCCCTTGCGGTCCCACGCGATTCGGTCCGAGACGATCCTGTATCCATCCACTCACACGCCGTTCAGACCAGATCATCGCCATCACACCGATAATCAACAGATGGGCAATGAAGAGTATCTTAATGATTGGAATTATAATCTGTGGTAATATTTCAATTTCCATGTATTCTCCTTCTTGATGACGCTTTGGTTAGTCCAACTTGACTCCTGCATCTCCAATGTTCTGATGTGTTGCGTCACCGTAACCCTGGACATTTTCTGAAATCGCGATTGCGATTTCACCTGCAAAGTGATAATCAATCTCACCACCAAGTTGCTTTGCCAGTTGCTGTGTGATTTCCCAATCCACTTGTGCTTCGCCTGGTGGGTCAATTGTCTTTCGGATTCGCTGTACCCATCCCGTAGAATTCGTGAAGGTGCCGTCTTTTTCGGCAAAGGTAGTTCCTGGTAGCACGACATCTGCCAATTCTGCAACCTCTGAGCGTAAAATGTCTTGCACGACGAGAAAATCAACCTTTTCTAATGCATTTTTTTTGGCATCTTCAAGAGAACGTTCTGGCACACCACTAACGAGATAGACAACTTTCGCGTCAGCAACCTTTTCCCAAAGTGCATCGCCTTCTAAAACCGTATTACCGTTTGCGGAACCGAGGACTGTTCGCGCACCTGCCGTATTTGGGTTCTTATCAGCTTCAATCGTAAATTGTGGGAATTTGTGTTCTTCACCGGGCTGCTGCCCAAAGAGACCGAGTTGCGTTGTTTTCAGGACATCGTGTGCAAACTGCTGTAATACGTAGTTGTCTTCATTTGTGCCTTGTGCAGAACCGATAACAACAATTTCTTTAGGCTCAACTTCCGAAATTTTTTCAGTTATCAGTGACAACGCATCTGCCCACTGTGTTGTGGAGAGTTCGCCATCTACTCGTTTCAGTGGAAGTTGAAGCCTATCATCACTGTTGACGTAGTGGTAGCCGAGTCGTCCGTCATCACACATCCAGTGTTGATTGACATCTTCATGGAAACGTGGTTTGATACGATACAACCCATCTTCTTTATACTCAACGGTGATATTACAACCGACACTACAACCCGAACAGATACTATTTTGCTTTTTCATAAACCACGGACGAGATTTGAACAGGAAATCCTTACTTACCAACGCGCCGACTGGACATATATCAACGACATTACCTGCCAGTTTGTTATCAAGCAGTTGTATAGGCGTTCCATCATGGCTTCGGGGAATATCAATCTCATCGTGAGAACCGCGATTGATCAAGCCAAGTTCGCCACTTCCTGACACTTCTTCACAAAATCGGATACACCGCGTGCAGACAATACACCGTGTGGTATAGAGTAGTACATCCGGTCCTAAGTCCTTCTTCGGTGGAACGTTTTTGACTTCCACATAGCGGCTTTTATCGTGTCCATACCGATAACTGAAGTCTTGTAGGTCACACTCACCTGCTTGGTCACAGACAGGACAATCAAGGGGGTGATGTACCAAAAGAAATTCAAGTATATCCTCACGTGCTTTTATGACTCGGGGACTATCTGTGCGGACAATTACGTCATATTTTCCATCTATTTTTCTTTCTGGTGGAGAGGATTGGACAGTCGTTGTGCAGCCCGTTGCCAATTGCCGTTCAGGCATCTCTGAACTTCTAAGGTAAAGGTCTATGAGACACATCCTGCAATTCGCTGGACGACTCAAACCCGGGTGGTAGCAGTAGTGAGGCACTTCAATACCATGTTGTCGTGCTGCCTCAACTATGTTCGTTCCATCTTCAACCTCTATTTCAAGGTCATTAAGTTTTATAAATGCCATATATATTACTCCAATTCTATAATAACCCAAGTTGCTACCTATAAGATTTTAGACGTAGAAATACCGTTTTTACAGGACTTACGCAGCTTTTCTTAAAGTCCCACTGATAAGGAGACCTCGCCCCCTACGCGGGGTGATTCTTGTAACTGCGTAAATGTCTCATTAATTATTGACTTTACTTTAGTATATCCTTTAAGGTTTTTAAGTTTATGTTTCAACAATTCAGAGTAACCTCTCACTGTACCGTCTACATAACCTATAGTTTTACATACAGGTGTTAGTGTTTTATTTATTAAACCTTGATTACTGTTAATTGGTTTAAAATCCATGACACCAGCCTCTGGTAGTTTTTGTCTTCTTTTTTTATTTTCCTTTACTGCTGTTATACAAGCAATACTTAATGCAGATATTAAAACGCTCTTTGTAATATTCTTATTTCTCTGTTGTAGTGATAAATAATTAGCATAACCCTTCTTAGCTTCTATAGTTCTATTTCTTCCGTTCCATAAATAGAAACCTATCCCAACTGTTGTTAGTGCCCAACCTACAGGCCCAAGTGATATACCACAACTTGCAAAGGCTATAGAAATTATTGTACTTGGAATACTCATTGCTGCGCTAATTCCTATTTTTTTAGAAGCTGTAATAATAATAGGTTGTAAAGCACTTCCGCTCTTTATAGCAAAGAATGCTTCTATCGCTGTAAAAGGTATTTCATATAGAGCGGCAACTAATAAGTTTTTTCCTGTAACTGCAAAACCTGATTTAAGATTAGTCAATAAATTATTTACACTAATTTTTCTTAATTCAAGTTTAGTCATATTTGCTGAACCGCGAGAGCGGTTTAAAGAACTATTTTCAAAAGTAATATTATTTATATTGTCAACTAATGATGGACTACTTTCAACCGAAACTATATGACTTAGATCCCTATCCTTCAAAAAGTTTAATATATTTTTTTCGGATTGTAATTTTAATATATTAGGCGTTTTATAGTCATAAAGTAGATTAGGGTCAATACTTCCTCTTCTATTATTTAAAGTACTTTCCACAAGTGGTAGATTATCTAGAGTTTTCAAGCTACTAACTATCATTGATATCTGCTTTATGTGTGAATTGTTCCCACTTCTGTGCTGATTTCTTTAAATTCTTCAGGTGTAATGTAGTGGGGTAGTTTCAATATTCTGTCAGTTTCTGGACTGGGAAAATTAGTTCTATAGGTCAGCAAACTCCTGTGGAATAATCCGTTGTTGATATGCGTAGTTTTCCTCTGGTGGTACTGTTGCTTCAGCAACAGGCAATGTCACAAGTTTTCCTTCTCGGATAGCGGCTTCAAATTCTGGTCTGAATTTTCGCATATAACTTACCGCTGGCCACGAGACAGCAATGCCAAAGACGCAGATCGTGTTCCATGTCATCGTATCCACATTCGCGATGTTGTTCGCAACGTTTTCCAGCAGATCAAGGTCTTCGTAGATTTCCTCTGTTTCCCCAGTATCGCCCCATCTACCGCTTTCGGTGATGCCGAATTTTGGTCGTGTGATAGTGGTTTGTCTACCTTCTCCATCTGCAATCCGTTGCACGATATCACGAACCCACGGAGTTCCCCATCGGCACGGTGTGCACTGTCCGCAAGATTCATGCGCGTAGAATTTCATGATATTGAGCAAGCAATCAACGATATTACGGGTTTCATTCATCACGATGATACCTCCCGAACCTAACATGGACTTGGCAAGCGTGAGGGACGTGAAATCAAGTCTTGTGTCCAATTCATAATGTGTTAAGATCGGTGCGGAACTACCGCCAGGGATTACCGCTTTGACCTCCTCACCACGCAAACCACCTGCGACCTCTATAAGCTCGGAGCATGTCAAACCGAGATCTAACTCGTATACGCCGGGTTCATTGACATCCCCACTGATACAGTAGAGTTTTGTGCCAGTGTTGGGATCAGGTGTGGGTGGGTCGTTTCGCATATCTGCATAAGTTGGTCCCATCTTGGTGTACCAATCAACACCATTCCCGACGATGAAGGGTAGGTTGCACAAGGTTTCCACATTCTGGACGACGGTAGGTTTCATGAATACACCTTCAACAGCGGGAAAAGGTGGTTTGTTGCGAGGTTGCCCCCGTTTTCCTTCAAGCGATTCAATCAATCCTGTCTCTTCACCACAGATATAAGCACCAGCCCCCGGATGTGTATAGATGTTAATGTTTAATCCTGTATCACGGACATTTTCCCCAAGGTATCCCTGTTCGTAAGCCTCTTTGATGGCGGCATCTAACATTTTCTTGCCAAGTGTGAACTCACCACGAATGTACACATACGTGGTCTCAATTCCCATCGCATAACAACAGATGAGGATACCTTCTATTAGCAGATGTGGATTTTTTTCTAAGACATAGCGGTTACTGAACGTTCCTGGTTCGCTTTCGTCAGCGTTGCAACATAGGTAACGCGGCTCAATATCCCTTGGGACAAAACTCCATTTTAACCCAGTAGAGAAACCGGCACCACCTCTGCCTTTCAGTCCAGAACCCATCACCATTTTAGCAATGTCGTCCGGTTCAAAATCGGCAATCGCCTTTTCAAAACGGGTGTAACCTTCATGTTGTCTAAAGACATCAAAAGTATTTATATTTGGTACATCCAGATGCTCGTAGAGAATCCGTCTTTCTTGAACCATATTTTTCCTTTGCTAATTATCACTTATAGTTTTATAGATTAGGCAGAACGTTGTGAAACCCAAAAACTACAAATTTATGATATGTCTTCTAATTGGGCAATTGTTCTAATAGTTTATCAACCTTTTCGGGTGTCAAATTCTTATACAAATCGTCATTCACCATGATAACGGGTGCGACATCACAAGAAGCGAGACACTCAACTTTCATCAATGTGAACTTGCCGTCATCAGTTGTCCCTTTTGCGAGATCCGTTTCCGATGCCACGTCAGTACCGAGTTTTGCTTTGAGATGCTCCAAAACCACCTTACAATCGCGCAATGCACAAGGTAACGTATGACAGATGCGAATAACATACTTGCCAACCTGTTCTTCAAAGAACATTGGATAGAAGGTTACCACGTCTTTTACCTTCATCACGGAAAGTTCCAACAGTTCCGCTACATACTTCATGACAGCAGGTGTAATGTAACCTTCTTGCCGTTGTGCAAGGTGGAGTGTTGGCAGCATCGCTGCTTCTTTAACGGGGTACCGACCAATCAGTTCGTCAAATTCGCGTTTGTTTTCTTCGTTAAACTGAAATGGTGTTTCTATTTGGACAATTTCATCTGACATCAATGTTTTCCTTTTCTTGGCTATCAGCAGTCTTTAAGAGATTTACATCTATAGTGTAAGTCCTATTTTTTAAATCCAAATCGCCAGATTAAATAGACAATAGCGGCTATCAGAAGTATCGTGTTTAGGATCAGAAATTGTAAAATAATGGAGAACAGTAACGTGTCAGCTCCAGGACATCCACTAAAAGTTAAACATACACAAACTATACCCAATAAATTCAGTGCTATCTTGCCTAAACGTTTTATATTTTTCATGTAAAACAATTTATAGTAAATTATTTGCACACTTAAACTAAATTCTTAGCTTGACGCTATGAATGCCTCCTGTACTTTGTGTGACAGTTCAACAAAAATGAAATAAGATTCGGGATACAAATAATCTTCCTGAGATTCATCAACGACTCGCAGATATCCCTCACTTGCCGCTTTCTCGTCAGGCAGAATTTGATAGAATTTTCGCTTCTCATCTACAGATAAACACCCTTCAATTGCTTCATAAATGTTTTCAAGCAACTCTTCAAAGGTGTCACCTTGTGTAGCACACCCGACGATTGATGGTACTTCTGCCCAATATCCACCTTCTTCAGCTTCGTGAATAACAACTTTTAGTTTCATAATATTTTAACTGCTTGCTTTTAGGCGTGTCAGTTCTTCACGGAGTAATGCGGCTTCTGCTTCTGCGTTTTTTGCACGTGTTTCTGCGTTTTGTGCCCGTGCAGTTTCTTGTTCTGCACGTGTTTCTGCGTTTTGTGCCCGTGTAGCTTCTTGTTCTGCAAGTGCTTCTGCTATTTCAGTACGTTCAGCGCGTGTCAGAACCCATTTGTTTGCTATAGGATCATAAATCCTTATTTCTCCATCTTGAAGACGGAAATCCAAACCCAAAACAGATGAATGAATGCCTCCTTGATCGTCAGGTGGAATCGCCACATAGTCACCATCCACTAAGGTAAATCCCATCAGTGGAAATGGTAAATACTTATCCTCTGCATCATATAAGAAATATTCTTGTATCTCCAGTGAAGCGTAGACATCCATTTTCTCATTTAGGTCTTTCTTATAAGTACTTTCACTGGAAAATTCCATCACGAAATCGGGTGCTTTTCCTTCTTCCCATGCTTTATACGTCCGCCGTAGCTTCGGGTTTATGTCAAAACAGACGAGTACATCTGGCGAAATAGACTTTCGAGGATCTCCTTCTTTGTAATATATTAGTATGTCGCCAGAGATATAAACATCTGGGATTTGTGCGAAATGTGCCTCAAGAGCTTGCAGCGTCCAAATTAGTAATTTTAAATGATAATCACTTGCTGCCATAGGTTCTCCATCCTCTGCGGGGTAGTGAATCGCACCATCTGTAGGGACATAAGAGATTGCGGTATCTTTTGCATAGGGACGTGCCATAATGTTTCTCCTTTGTTGTCCGATGCAAGAAAACGGAAATAACCAATTTCATGTAATTTCGGTATCACTTTTTCTTGAGAACCATTTCCTGATCAGAATAGGTCAGTGTTAACGTATCTTCTGTGGCATCCCATGTATATTCGATGCGGCTATCAAATATAAAATTTGAAGGACTCGGTGTTAATCCACTTTTTGAAGTCTCTGCCAAATCTGCTTCTAACTCTTCTAAAGTTCTACCTTGTAGTTGTGCTGCCCATACTTCTTCAGGCTCAAGTGTTACTTCAACATCCAGTTTGACATCTTCTGTAGTGATTTCTAAGGTGTTGCCTTCTGCAGTATACATCCCTGTTATCGTGTAAGTTACTTCCTGCGTCATTGAGCGAGGAGGTATACTCGTGTATTTCTCTGATATCTCAAACACTAATTTGCCCGACAGTGAACTATCAGCTTCAAAAACCCAATTATTTGAAACGAGCGTGTACGCTTGTTCAGTTTCTGTCCCTTCCGGTTGTCCCGCTTCGAATTGTCTGGGGAAAAGGTTTTAAACATTTCGCCATTGATTGAAGAAATTTCCCAAGAAACTCCAACAAAACTTAAATCAACATTATTTTGATTATTATTATTATTTGATTATCATCTTGAATATCATCACTTTCACTACAACCGATCACGAAAATCGAGAGTAGTACTATCAAAACCGTAGCAAAGGTTCCAGAAAGTAATTTCATGAGTAAGTTTTCCTTTACATAAAGATTATAATGTTTTCGCTATTGTTTCTTAACTTCAGTCCTGAGTTAGTATTTTCCCCCAAACTGAATTCGGTTTTTCTCAGGGTCATGGATATCAAAAATCCCATAACCATCTTCATTTTTCAAAGGTCTCAAACGTAACCCTTTTGACTTTAAATGTTGGTGCATTGCACTCACACTTTCAACATGAAGCATTAACTTTTGTCTCCCCTCATTTGGTTTACTTGCACTATGGAAACACAGTTTACACTCACCTGTATCAAATCGATAAAATCGATGTTCTGGAAATGGTTGATCTTCATCTGGTGTCAATCCGATTACATCCCTGTAAAACGCAATGACAGTTTTCATATCTTTGATAAAAAGCATGACTCCGCCAAGACTAATTTTCATTTCTGACATATCTGTACCTCTATCCTATTTTTAAGGTGCTGTTCAATTTCCCTTCTATGTAAGGGCATTACTATCTATCCAACTCACCTGCAATCACGTTCAGACTCCCTAACACAGCAACCGTATCCGATACCATGCCGCCTTCCAACATGTGTGGCAGTGCCTGAAAATGAAAGAAACTCGGTGGACGAATTCTGATGCGATAGGCAGTTCCACTCCCATCACTCACAATGTAGAATCCCAATTCACCATTTGGTGATTCCGTAGCACAATAATGATCACCTAATGGCGGTTGTACACCGTGCCCATCCATCACAATCTTAAAATGATGTATTAACCCCTCAATATGTCCATACGCATCCGATTTATGTGGCAACATGATTTTGTTGTCTTCCACACTAAATGGACCATCAGGGAGATTATCTAATGCTTGTTCAACGATACGACAACTCTGGATCATCTCCTCCATTCGCACCAAATATCGGTCATAAACATCTCCGTTAGTACCAACGGGCACTTCAAATTTCATTTCATTGTAGGAAGAATACGGCTCAGCCTTGCGGATATCGTGCGAGACACCAGTAGCACGCAAACAGGGACCGGTTAACCCATAATTAATTGCCTCTTCAGGAGAAATTGCCCCAACGCCTTTTGTCCTATCCATCCAAATCCTGTTGCGGGTTAGCAATGTATGTGTTTCCTTCAGTGCCTTCGGTAAATTCGTAATGAAATCCCGAACATCAGTTTCAAATCCATCATAGAGGTCGCGGAATACACCCCCGACCCGCGTGTAACTTGTTGTCAACCGCGCACCAGTTGTCTTTTCAAATATGCTATAGAGTTTTTCGCGTTCACGGAAACTATACAGAAACACAGAAAACGCCCCTAAATCCAACGCAGCAGTACCAAGCCACAACAGATGATCCGCCAAACGAGAAAGTTCTGCCATCAAAATTCGGATGTATTGACACCGTTTCGGCACTTCAATACCGAGCAATTGTTCCACCGCAAGCACATATCCGAAATTGTTGGACAACGGAGATAAATAATTCATCCGATCCGTTACGACTATATACTGGTTATAATCCAGATGCTCACCCAGTTTTTCAAAACCAGTATGTAAGTAGCCGGCATGGGGTGTCGCCTTCAAAACGGTTTCACCATCAAGTTCTAATACAATTCGCAGTGTCCCGTGTGTTGCGGGGTGTTGCGGTCCGAAATTGAGAACCATTTTCTCGCCTGTAGTGCGTTCCATCCCAGCTTGCATATTAAACTCCTTTTTATAAAAGGTGACTTATTCTTTTACGTCATTGTATCGTTGTTTAAGTCGTTGATATTTTTTGTTTGATTGTTGAAATCTATTCTGAACAAGTCCCAATATCAAACATACAAGACCTACCCAAACACAAATGAAAAACGTCAAAAAAATTACATTCATAGTCCTAATCTCAATATATTTAATTATTTACAAATTAGGCATTCTGCTTATCAAAATTGAATCTTTCGCGTTCACCACGACCCCGAAGCGGATAATCCTTACGGAGCGGATGTCCTTCAAAATCATCTGGCATTAAAATGCGACACAGGTCGGGGTGTCCTTCAAAGTCTATTCCGAACATGTCATAGGTTTCACGTTCCAACCAATTCGCACCTTTCCATAACGATGTCACAGATGGAACTTTCAAGTCCTTTTCATGCACAGGTACTTTAACACGAATACGTTGCGTTTCACCTTCAAAAGTGTATAGTTGATAGACAACCATGAATCTTGCGTAGTCATATTGCAACAATTCTGATTCTAAATTAGAGTTGTCAACTGCTGTTATATCAACAAGAAGTGTATACGCCAGTTCTGTTTTCAAATATTCTAAAAAGGCGTAACTATTTTCTTTATTTACAACAATGGATATACCGTTACTGACTTCTGCATCCGCTAATAGTGCATCAGGAAACTTTTCCCGTAGTCTCTTAAGCACCAACGGTTGTGTCTCTTCAGTTAACTCCTTTTCTTCATTCATTTTATGCGACCTCAGAACCTTTGGGGAGTGCACCTTTGTCAATTTGCCGTTGCACCTGCATCACCGCATCAATTAAATCTTCAGGGCGTGGTGGGCAACCAGGAATGTAGACATCAACAGGAAGGAACTGATCAACACCTTGTATTAAGGTATATGTATCAAAAACACCACCACAAGACGCACATGCTCCCATTGAAATAACCCACTTTGGGTCAGGCATCTGGTCATAGATTCGCTTCAACACCGGCATCATTTTGATTGAGATACGACCAGAAACAATCAAAAGGTCGGATTGCCGCGGAGAAAAACGTATCGCTTCAGAACCGAAACGCGAAAGGTCATATTTAGATGCCAAGGTTGCCATCATCTCTATCGCACAGCAGGCAGTACCAAAAGGCATCGGCCATAGCGAATTTCTGCGTCCCCAGTTCACAACTTTGTCAATTGTCGTTGTTAATATATTGCCATCTGTAGGTTCAGCGCGATGTCCAAAGTCTAATCCCATGTTAAGCCTCCTTTTCTCCAAGCATATATGTAGCCAAGCAAGAGAATTCCGATAAATACAAGCATCTCAATTAAAATAAACAAACCGTTTGTTTCTGACATATCCCTAAAAACGACAGCCCACGGATACAGAAAAACCACCTCAATATCAAAAATGATAAAAAGCATCGCAATGAGGTCGAACCGGATAGAGAATCTTTGTCGGGCATCTCCGACCGGTTGCACACCAGATTCGTAGACAGAAAGTTTAACACGTGTAGGTTTTTTGGGACCAAGAAGATGGGTAAGTGAAAGGTTGATTGCCGCAAATAACACAGCAAACAAACCTAAGAACAGTATCGGAAGATAATCTATCATTTGCTCTAATCTATTTAAGCCTCCAGCAACAAAAAATGAGAAAACTATCTATTACTTGTTATTATATCAGATTGATTTCTCTGCTGCCCAAATTTATTATGAATGTTCGTTCAAATTCGCAACCAAATTTGTCATATTCCTCTATAATTTTACATATTTTGATAAAAGTGTCAAGTTTTTTTCAATAAATATTACAATTTTTTCAGATATTGGAGAGAAAAGAGTGAATTGATAGTTCAAATTTGGAGGGATTTTTGGCGAGGTTAATTTTACGCTGGTGGGAAAATTTATACTTTGTGGACAGAGTTATCTGTTAAGCCGTTATCGGCAATAACCATTTCTCCTTGAATGCCTAATGCGTCTAAGGTAGTGCCTTCTCAATGCAAGTGCCGAGTGTTTCTTCTTCGTTGAGGCACGGCCTGACAATAAAGACATCTCTGTTTTTATTTTTCATAAGATTTTCCTATTCCTCTTGTTTTCTTACTTTTCATCTTGTTGGAGTTCGTCAATAGAAACTTCTTTAACGTTTCCTTCATCAGCAATGAAATATCGGTATTCAGGGAACTTTTTCGCGAGTTTTATGTTCTGTTTCTCTCTATCTTTGGCATAGATATGGGGTTTGGCAAAAGGTGCGTTAAAGGGGTAATGTACCCGAAAGGTCGGCTCGTCTTTCACAAAAACGAGAGCTTTTTCTACACTGTTTTCTTCAAGGTATTTGTGAATTGTCACGTCTTTCCCATAATGTCGGCTTTGGTATGATTTTGCGGTTGCAGGAATATTGAGAAGCATCGCAAACAGAAAAAGTCCGCTAAGTATAAAACAGATTGCACTTCGTGCATGTGCATAAGAAGGTGTTTTTTGCCAAGCTGCCAAAAGTTGTGTACTGGTGGCAATCCCTTTACTTGTCAATAGAATGGCTGCGGGTAACGTTTCATACACAAACCTGGGCCCCAGGTGAAACTCGCTGAAAAAATAGAAAACGTGCCCTACGAACAAAGAGCTCATCCACCCGACAAGCGTCCAGTCCCACGTCTCTTTTTTCCCGAATGTAAGATATAGGACAACAAAAAAAAGCGATGGGACTGGCCACTCAAATAGATAATTGTTAAGTCCATTCAGGTTGCCGATTAGGTATTTGACACCTTGTATAATTGTATGGGGTTGTTCCATCCATGGGTCTTGGTGGAAACCTGGAAGATGCTTTTTACCGTGTGCAGCAATATAACCGAAAAGGAGTGGGTCCCCCGTTGTTGCGGCGTTATATGCAAGGAATGCTAATGCAGCGGCGATAAGAGGAACTGCACCGATAAGGATGTGTTGAATTGATAACTGTTTCCGCATCACAATTGCTGCGATTCCGAGACAGACACAGAACCAGACTGTTGTATAAGGACGGCATAGCAGTGCAATCCCTAAAGCTGTACCGCAGACCATTGCTGACAAAAGCGGACGGTTCTTCTTAACCATCCACACGAAACTCAGAAACGCTGTTGTTATAAAAAAGAGGGTTGAAGTGTGTGCCAGGAACTCTGAGGACATGAAGAGAAAAAAACTACTTGCGCAAGCCAATAGTGCAGAAAGTTTTGCGGTATTTCTCCCATAAAGTTCATTAGCAATCAGATAAATTCCGGCAATTGTGAGTGCACCGAGGAGTGGATTCACGAGCCAAGGTATCCGCAGTAGCACGCCTAATGTGAGGATTCCGGGGAACCCGGGTGGAAACTGTGTATACCATTTATCAGATAGAATAATAAGTGGGTATTGGAAAAACTGTGGTTCGGGTGGTGTTTGTGCGGAAAGCATGCCGTGTGAGAACAAACGTGCTTGAAACATGTACATGCAGCCGTCATAAGTACCGGGGGCACCATCAAAGAGCGTGTGTGAGATGACACAGCATATTATCAAGGTGCCAGCAGCGGTACATAAGAGAAAAGTCCGCGTGGAAATGTTGTGTATCCATTGGAAAATCCGCGAACCGATTGTGTGGATGAATGCGGGGGGACTGCTGAGTAATCCGCGCAAACACAAAGCCATCCCAACACTATAAATAATCAGGCTGTATACATCGGAAAATAATCAGGCTGTATACATCGGAACGTCCTCGAACATCATTGAATCGCGCGGTGTGCAAGTGTGTGTAAAGTGGGAGGACACAGATAAAAAGCAAAATACAGAAAACAGTATATTGAAATCGCCGCTGTTGCAACACTGTAAAATTCGGGAGTATTAAAAGAAGTGTATAGAGTAGAAGCACCCCCGCAACGACATTCACACACCAAATCGGTAAAGGGATTAACAAGTGCTCAGATTGTTGTTGTGAAATGATCAGTTTGTCATCAAAAATAAAAAGATTATTTTTAACCCAATACCCGATCAGCAGAAAACAGAGTCCACCGAGTAGATAACCTATTGTGCGGTACACCTGAATGGGGATTGACTTCATATAGCAATTACCTCTACGGAAACAATCTATTTTCAGTATGAGATTTAGAAGAACGGAGAGTGTTCTATCTGAAGGATGATCTCTTGATCACCCTCTTGTAAAATCACCTTTTTTGCTTCTATCCCTTTTACCATCTGTTCACCGATCCAATCGTTTACCCGGACGATATGTAGCTGTCTTGATTGCCGTTCGACAATAAATGCTTCTGTGTGTTGTGCGGTATTTTTTGCGATCACAGTACCGATCAACATATATTTCGGTTGCGGTACCTCTGGTTGCCACCCCAATGGACGAAAAAGGTTATTGTCAATGATAATCTGATAAAACGCCTCAGGGGTTCCTGGGGTGCTATCAGTTTTACCTTCCATATTTTTGTTTTGAGATGGTTTTGCTTTCTGTTGCGGATTGATGACTCTATTTTTCTCTACCGGTGATTGATTATTCTGATTGTTATCCTCATATAAATTCCACCCGATGATAGTGATAATCCCCATGATGCTAATTCCGATGATAAGAGTTTTTACGGACATAATGTTGCTGTTTGTTTATTTTGGTAGGTGGAGAAGTTCATTTTTTATCTGGTTTCTCCGGTTCGGTTGCAAGATATTTCTCATCTGTTTTGATGTCAGATGGATAGTGGATTTCCCAGATTTTGACCGGGACAGAACTGTCAGCATCTTCTGGATAAACAGGGATAAAAGCCTCATTATGCCCGCCGCGGAAATACAACTGAATAGCGAGACTATTCCAACCAATAGGTGAAATATATTCAGCTTTTTCAATTTGTCTGTCTGCATCAAAAGAGAGAAGGATCCCCCCATTTTCTAAATCAATTGCTTTTTGGGTTGATGTGTCTTCCATCAATATGAAGTCTCGGGATATGTCTGTGCCATCTTTAAACTGTGCTGTCACTGTGCGCTTATTAGGTGTTGAAACTGCAACATCAATATAATCTAAAGGAGTTTCTTGTGATATCAATCGCGTAGATGTTTCTGTAGTGTTTTCCACCTCTTGACTGAGTTGATGGAATCTAAACATTCTATCATCATTTTCGTTACTACCGATAAACGACAGAGTTCCAGCACGAGATGTGGTATCCCATCTTGTAAGGAATAGGTGCGTGGCACCGTGCGTTTTCAGAAAAGAAAGTGCTTCCTGTTCAGTTTGCGCACAGACTACATGTCGGCAGTAAAGATATATCCAATGTGGTAAATAATGGTCGGTATCAATCACATTTTTTACACCACCAAAGATGTTTAATTGGATACCATAATCCCAAATAGTGCTGACAACAGCATCTTGTGTATTTTCTTTGAGCCACTGATACGCATCTTTCAAACCCCCTTCACCAGGGACAGGGCCTCGTAATTTAGAAGCGGCTGCTACTGAAAATCTCGCATGTCCGCCAAGGGGTGACCAAAATAGAATACCTATCAACGCAATGAGGACAACACTCGCAGCTACCCATTGATTCCAGACTCTCAGGAAGGCACCGGGGATTTTCTGGACAAGCTTCTGGACTAACGGGGCTGTAAACTCCCATAAAAGCCATGCTGTGCCGTAAGCAAGTGGTATGCCTATGAAAAAGTCATGGCGTTTTCCACTCCGAGCTAAACTAATCCATAACAAAAACCATGCAATTGCAGCAAACACCACTAACTCATTTTTATCTGATTTTTCCGCAGTGTGCCGTAGACAGACAAGGCCTAAAGCCAAACATGTCAATCCAAGTGAAGCGAAAAAGAGCCTATCGCACCAAACATCACCTATCCAGTTATTCATAATTTCTCGAAGGAAGGTGGTTAGGAAGAAAAAAATGAGAGGAATTTCAACGGAAAATCTTGTAGGTGTCCCAAGGCGGCGGCTACAGAATATCAATCCGAGACTACCCAAAGCAAAGACTGTCCCATAGTATACCTTCCAATACAGATAATCCGGGCTATCTAACTCCCCAATACTTTGCATCAGTCGACTTTTGCGAAATGCAAAGGCAGTCATTTCATAAGTGTGTTTCTGAAAGAAAAAGTAACAGAGACCAGCAGCAACAGCAAATAGGGATAATCCTAAAGCAAGTTCACGTGCATGTTGGCGGAGGTTCTCAAAGTAAGTCAGCAGCAAGCATCTTACCCCGCGCAATACAAGCAACACCAACGACGGGGCAAGCATGAGAGCAGCAACGTGCGTCGAAAAACCATAACCGCTCCGATAAGCAGGACTCAAAAGTAAAAGCCCGGGAACGAACATGAGCACCCAGAGAAAATATTCTTTAAGACGTGTCTCCGTATCTGTCGTACAGAATTTCCAAAATTCTACAACAATAATGATTAATACGAAAACGCCAAAACCTTCCCAACTCAATCCACCCAAAAAAACGGTAAAGCCGCAGAGGACAGTTCCGAGCCATCTACGCCATCCATAGGGCATCTGTTCTTTCCATAGGTAACTGGTAACGGCCACTACTGCCATCATCCAACACCACGCATCCCTATCACCAAACCCTGCTGCACTCCGGTCAATACTTCCGGGCAGCGTCGCAAGGAGTATACCGACAGTGGCGGCGAAGAACACACCATAGGCCTGCATAAGAAAAAACATTAACACACCAAGTCCGAACGTAAAACAGATAGGAGAGGCATAGAGTTGAATGTGATAAAGTGTGAGGTTTGGAGAAATCCAACCAACCACTTTATGGGCATAAGCAATGGCATAAGAAAAGAGCTGAAGCACCTGTCCATTATCTCTACCAAGAGGAAGCCATCGATGCATATCGCGGGCAGGCAGGTATCCTTTCTCCGAAATAGTGAGTGCCTGCCAATAGAAGACATAGGGGTCATGCCCGGTAAACTGCCCCTCAGGTATCCGCTCCACACCCTGAATCCGAATCCAGAAAGCAAGGAATAAGACACTGATGAGGAGTATGCCCATCAGGGTTTTTCGAAGATAAACAGGTAATTGCATCCGAGTTCCCAACGTTCCTTTTTTATAAGTGTTCATCGGTTGAAAATTTCTGGCAAGCAATCTGGGCAGAATCCATAGTATTCCTCTAAAGAAAGTCCTTTTAATAATACGAAAAATAATAATACGAAAAAACTTTAGCACATCAAGAATTCTATCCACACGAGGATGTGGTACGATAATGATCGTCTTCCCGCCAGGGTTTCGGAGTGTCAGCTCCAATTGCTTTTTCATTTTTAGAGCAGCCGGAAAGCGTATTGCCAACCGAGTGTGAGTCTCCATGTATTTTTAAGCTGCGTTCTAGTGAGGTTCTGATAAACAGGCAACATGAACTCAATAGCAAGACGCTGCCCCACTAGTGCGCCTTCCGGGACTATCAAATTACTTGAAATCGCAACATCAAGTCTATTGAAACCTTGAAAATCAGGACGGTGGCTTGGACTCCTATTTAGATCCAAATCTGGGTGATTTCCTGTTATATTTCCCTTATGCGAAAATAGTAACCTCGCGCTGAGACTGATCCAATTGTTTACACGCCGCGCGCCCCAGGTTGTGGCAGTGAGCGTGTTACCGTGCTGATATTCGCTGGCATTGGTATTCAACGGAAATGTCCCGCGCAACTGACCACCATAAGACCAATTGCCGTGCGTTCCGAAAACCGTTATGCCAGGACGTGCTTCAAATGAACCACTTCCCAGTTGCATCGGATAAGGAAGAATGCTACCGTCGTCTGCCTGCTGTGTAATGGATCCTGTAGGAAACGATACACCAACGTTACCGAGAAACGTGACGTTATGGCTTTTCCAGAACGTCAAAAGCGAGTCCAGTTTGACATCACCGATGCCAGCACTTGACATTTCGTGCATGCCTACGGGATGATCGTGGTGTCCTGTTGCGTGCAGGTGTGCACCCTCCATCTCCATATAGCGTTGTTGATAACTTACCATCCCCATGAGCGTGATCTTGTCATGCGGGGCGAACATGGCACCGAACATGTGCATTCTCATGTCCATAGCAGTTGGTGCCATCATAAAATCTTTTAGTACATCCGCAGTTTCTACGGAATCTGTCCCAGATTGCAACCCTTGCATACCCATTACCATGAACCGATAAGCAAGCATCATTTCACCTGCTTTATGCCCATGTTCACCCATAACACCAATCGGCGCGTGGCAATCGGGACGTGCCCTTGCAATATCTGTGAAAGATATAAACAATGCAAAAATAAGAATGATAAAGTAAAACGTATTACGTCTCAAAAGTTCTCCTTATATGTTTGTCTTATGCGTTTTTTAAGTAAGATTTCACATCCCATAACAGGATAGTACCATCATAACTGCCACTTGCCAAAAGCGTGCCATCCGGTGAAAAAGACAGCTCTTGAACATCCGTTGAATGGCTCCATAAGGTTTTGATATTTTCACCGCTTGCGACATCCCAAAAACGAATAGAAACTTTGTCCGTTGCTCTCCACCATGAACCGGAAACGATATACCTCCCACAAGGCGTAAATGCTAAAGCAAAGCAACGTAGGCACGTCCGGGGTGGAATTATTACTAATTGTACCTCATGTGTTTTCGCATGCCACAAACGTATCTCACTCCCTATTCCTCCTGCAATCAGATCCCCCCTGGGTGAAAAAACTATCGCTTCTACTGTGCTTTTGCTGGGGTTCGTAGAAACATACTGAAGCGTTCTTAGTCGTGTTTGCAGTTGATCTGGGTCCCCTGTATATAAGTTTGCATCTAACACATGATCTGTAGAAAGTGATGTAATTTTTTCTCCCGATGCCACATCCCACAGATAAGCAGCATCTTTTTCTGATGTGCTCGCAAGTTGCTCACCATTGGTGCTAAAAGCAAGTGCCTTAATTGCACCTGTATGTCCAGATAGTATTTTTGCTGTCTCCTCACCAGTATATAGGTAGCAATTGCCCTCTAAATCTCCAAAAGCACAGTTGCCCGTCAACGGGTCTGCTTTGGATGCTGTTATACGCGTATCTGGTTTTGGAAAAGTTTTAATCGTTTCGTTCGTTTGGATATTCCACACTACACCTGTATTTGCATTTCTCATATTTCCACGAGCATGTATACTTCCATCAGGTGAAAAATAGACCTGAATCATTGATTTTTCCTCATCATATACCCAATAGTCCTCACGTTTATCCAAAACATCCCAAATATGAGCACTATAACTCCCCAACCTTATACTCACAAGTTTTTTCCCGTCAGGTGAAAACACGGGGGAATAGCCTACATTGGAGAAACCGGGAAGTATAGTCCCCCTATTTGATGTGCCCTCTATCCACACTTTCACAGAATTGCGGATAATCAGATGCGTTCCGTTTAAAAAATGATAGTGATTGATATACCAATCATGATCAAACTCGTCTATCTTTTCACTATCATCTATATTCCACAGGATGACCTTTGCCCCACTCCCACAAGCCGCTCGCAATTGCCCTGATTGCGTATAAGAAGGAATTACCTGGTAACCTCGAGGATAATTGGATGAAGTCTTTATCTGTTTTCCAGTGGGTTGTTTCGTAATTATATCCCATTCCTTGAGGGTGCCCGATGCATCTCCTACGGCAAGAAATTTAGAACACGGAGAAAATGCAAGTGTATCTACGCGTGTCGTATAATCTTTAATAGAAGTAATCGGTTCAAACGTATTCATATCCCACACCAAAATGAAATCAGCTGCTCCATCTACATCCACTGGACATGCATGGGCAAGAAGTTGTCCATCAGGGGAAAAGCAGAGCGGGCACTTCTCACTTCTCTTAGCCTTTTTAAACTTTATATCCAGTTCAGGTGAGAGTCTGGCAAGCTGTTCTCCCGTGTCAGCCTGCCAAAGATCAAAACTGCCAACGTGCCTGTGAGATGTCGCAAAATGCTGATTATTCGGTGAAAAAGCAAGTGCGCAAGGAGTCACACGGCGTTCTGTCTGAGAAACACAAATACCACTGGACACGTCAAAAACTTTAGTCACCCCATCGTAATTGCTAATGATGATATGTTTCCCATCAGGGGAAAAGTTGAGCCGATCAATCGCCCCTCGTCCCGTTTCCCATAATGCAATAGGGGACAAGGTAGATACGTCATACCACCAAACACCCACCCAAGTGCCGACAGCGAGATACTTGCCATCAGGAGAAAAGGCTAATGCGTCGTTTGCACGTCCTTTTCCGAATCGAGCAATTGCACCTTCTGGAAGTGCCCACGTGTTGAAATGAGTAGTGGGGTCTATCCCTTGCGTTGCAATCTGTAAATTTTGATCTACCATCTAAAAATCCTTTGTAAAATAGGATGCCGTCTAATAGAGACAGCATCCGTTTTTATATGAGCGAATGTTTAATCTGGTCTAGGAAGAATAGTTCCCTCACTATCATCGGCTGGTTTACACACTTCTGGATTATCCCCACATTTGTTACCTACGTTTTCACATAGGATGTTTATGGTTACGCCATTTTCGTCCTCGTATGCTTCGCAATCAACGCATGCTCCCATCCCATTATCATTCTTGCCACCGCAATTCGCTGCACATGTAGCTATACGGCCGCCACAATCATCAATTGATTTACATAATTTGGGGGGACACTCGTAATCCTCAGGATCGTTCTCACCATAAAGCCAACCATCCAGACAATCACACGGATCCGGTGTATAACCACTGTAACTTCCACCGTTGGCTTCTGCAAGCCAGGCATCCACTTCAGTCCCCGAAACAGCTTCAATGCTAAAACCATCGAAAGCGAAAGCGTAAACAAAACCACTACAAACCATCAAGGCTATCAGCACACTGCCGACTACATTGGGTTGATTTAGAAACTTTTTGAAAAACATTATATTCTCCTTTTCTTTTATGCCGCGTGGGCATCTAATTATGAAATATAGAGACACACATTATAAGGTGTCTCGGATTTTGTGCTTCTTTCAAAGCACGTTGGACATCTCAGTAAAGATTCTACAGAGATAAATTATTAGCCTCCGCACCCACATCCACCTTTGCCTGAGTCTTCACTTGGAGGTGTAGTGGGAGCTGCTTCGTCTGTTTCGGGTATATCTAAGGGTTGCTCCTGTTTTGACACGTTGTCACTTTGTGTAGTTTCAGGATTAGGTTTGCCGCAGCATCCGCTTGCAGTTTCAGACGGAGTTCTACCTTCAACCTTAGATGCGCCGCAACATCCCGTGGCAGAAGCATCTGCTGCATCCTGCGTTTGAGCTTCCGTGGTTGGTGTGTGTTGTTGCATAAAAACGAGTGCACCAAAGCCACCGAGAATCACTATGAAGACTGCAATGTCTAAATATAATTTCCGTTTCATGTGAAATCTCCTATCTTATGTGACACCGCGGTAAAAGGTGTCGGTTATGTCTTATTTTGCTAAAAGCAGCAAAATAAGACGGTTTGTTTTTTGTTCTGGACAGGGATTTGGTTGTTTTTCATAGATGGGACACTTAGGTCGGGGTTGCGCTGGGCAGTCGGATGTCTCTTGCAGCGTTGCCAACGTGAAACTCAGTGCGCCGAACAACAGTCCGCCAATAATGCATCCAATCAGAACGAGGAAAAGTCCGCGTTTAAAACTATGTTTGTGTAAAAGAGATACCATGCGAACCTCCTGACAACATTGGAGAATGCTGTTTCTCACATCAAATTGATGCGTGATCTACGATCTTCTCTGCTCCCGTTTGACGTGGCAAGTATACCACACTTGTGAAAAATACCAAATTGACAAGCATTGAAGAATACTCCAATGCAACAACAAAAGTCCGCGACGATAAACTCCGTGCAAGACGAAGTACGTGCGGACACAAAAGCGGCAAAACCGCTAAAACTCGTAACATTATGTTGTAACTAAGCGTTAACGTCGGGGGGGGACTCAAAACCGTGAACTAAAGCGAAACCAGCAGATATTGCGCGGAGGCAATTCTGCACAGAAGATCTAGGAAGTTCATTTTTGAATAGTGAATTTAGGTGTCGGTTTTTCATCGTTAAGACCCCAATTTTAAAACAAAATACGTGGAAATTCCCCTTTTATACTGCTTAATAGTTGTAGTATAACACAAATTTCTACAAATGTCAAACTTTTTTTAAAAATTCGCAGAATTTTATGATATTTTTTCTATTTTTTGTAAATTATACACGGATTCTCGAGTTTTGTCAAGTTTTATTGAAGAAAAATTTGCTTATTTCCAAACTTATTGTAGAAGTGACTTCCAATTCACTATAGCAGAAACTAACCATAAAGGGTGGAAAGACTTCTGAAACCAATTCATAAGTTGCATCACCAATTCCTATAATATGATGAAAATATAACCTCGATATCACTTAGAACATCGAGATCACACTCTTCCTCATAAGGTACAAGGTATTGATAACCAAAGCAATCTGGTTCGGCAAAACGATCTAATAACGCTAATATCCATTTCCAACCTTCACTTGTCATCTGCCAAGCGAAATGATTTTTTGTATTCTCTATCAGAACTGCCCCAATATCTTTATCAATAACTTGTGCTGATAGTCTGCACCCATCAACTGGAGAGATAAAAGGCAAAGCGTGTATATCTACGACTGCGTTATTGTCCGCAACTAGATTGGCTAACGCTTGGGATAATTTTTCAGCTTTCTCTGGTGTAGAATCTGATAGAAGCACCAGAGGGGAAAGATCAGCACCTTCTGGTATGTATTCAAGTATAAGACACATTAGCACTCCTCCAAACGACTCGGCTTAGCAGAAACTTACCATAAGGGTGGAAAGACTTCTGAAACCAATTCATAAGTTGCATCACCATTGTCGATAATATGTTGAAATAATAACGTGGATAGCAAGCGTGTCATCAAGATATTGGTAACCACTAATATCTGGGCTTGTAAAGTGATCTAATAAAGCTAATGAAAATTCCCAGGATTTATGTGTCAACTTCCATGTGAAATGGTTTTTGGTCTTTTCTATCAAAACCGCACCATCATCTTGTTCAGCAATCTGTGCCGATAACCTACACCCGTCTACCGGAGTTATAAATGGCAAAGTGTGAATATCAAGCGTTTCCTCAGATCCCAATATGACATCTTGTATCGCTTTGTGTAATTGATCTGCCTTCGTTGGAATGATTGGAGACATAATTATCAACGGAGTGTAATATCCCACATCAGGTATATATTCAAGTTCCATAATATCTCCTTTTCAAAAATGTTTCTTGCAAAGTAATTATGAATGGTAGTTCCAGAAAATCTTGGTAGTGTAGGAGCAATTCACACATCAAGGCGATAACCTTTCAATTTCCCAGTTGCCAGTGTCTTTTAATATGTAACGAATCCTATCATGTAAACGGCTTGGACAACCTTGCCAAAATTCATACATGTTTGGAATCAGTCTGTAGCCACCCCAATGGGGTGGTCGTGGAATAGCATCGCTTGTATACTTCTCTTTAGCGTTTTCAAAGTTTTTTTCCAGATGTTCCCGTTCAGGAATTACAATACTTTGTCGTTCTGCCCATACTGCAAGTTGACTATCTATCGGACGACTGGCAAAATATGCATCAGATTCTGCTGCTGTCATCTTTTCAACCGTGCCGTTGATCCTTACTTGTCGATCCAGTTCCCGCCAATAGAATACCAGAGCAGCGTGTGGGTTCTGCGCCAATTCCCTCCCTTTTTGACTGTCATAGTCTGTATAGAAACACAACCCGTTTGCGTCAAATCCTCTGAGCACAACCATACGCGCAGACGGGATACCCTCAAGGGTTGCAGTTGCAAGTGTCATTGCATCTAGCAGGTCAATCTCTGCATCTATTGCTTCATTAAACCATATTTCAAATTGGTCATAAGGTTTTTCAGCAATATTACCTTCAGTCAATCCACCACGCGCTTGATATTCCCTACGAAGTTTGTTAGCATCCATTTTATTTCTTCCAGTAATTCGGTGAAAAAAGTATTAGCACGGTATACAGCTCCAAACGACCAAGTAACATGCAGAAAGTCAACACAAATTTACCCGCAGCATGGATATCCGCATAATTATCTAAAGGACCAACATCCCCCAGACCAGGACCGATGTTACCCAACGTAGCAATAGTGCAACCCGCAGCAGTAATAAGGTCTAAGCCCAAGGTCGCCATGATACATGTTACTATAGCAAAAATACCTATAAAAAAGAAAAAGAATCCGAGAACATGCGTAAGTACTTCAGATGGTACAACTTTGTCGTTAACCCGAACTGGAAGAACTGCATGTGGAAAAATAAGCCGTTTGATCTCCGCGCCGCTCTGCTTGATGAGGAGTAGGAAACGCAACTGTTTCATACCACCCCCTGTTGACCCTGCACAACCACCATAAAACATCAGCGTGACTAAAATGAACTGCGACAACGCTGGCCACATCTCAAAATCAGCTGTCCCATAACCTGTTGTGGTTGTAATTGACAGCACTTGGAAGGACGCATAACGGATTGAATCCCATACAGATTCGTATACGACCTCTCCAGCTTCGTTTTGAAAACGGACTGTGTTCCAAGATACCAGAAGAATGCTTAAAAGAATCACAACGCAATAGAATCGGAATTCAGTATCTCTAAAGTAACTTTTGACATCCCCACGGAGCGCACGATAGTGCAACGCAAAATTGGTACCAGCAAGGAACATGAAAACCATAATGGCGATTTCAATATAAACGCTATTGTAATGTGCAATGCTGCCGTTTTTTGTAGAAAACCCCCCTGTCGCCATTGTCCCAAAGGTATGGCAGAGCGCATCAAATAATGTCATGTCCCCCAACCAAAGCAACAATGTTTCCAATAGTGATAGAAGGATATACACACCCCATAGTAATTTAGCTGTTTGTGCAATGCGGGGAGTGAGTCGATCTGTCTGCGGTCCTGGTGCCTCCGCACGAAACAGCTGCATACCGCCAACACCCAGCATCGGAAGAATCGCTACAGCAAGCACAACAATGCCCATGCCACCCAACCAATGACTAAAACTACGCCAAAACAGCATGGCATGGGAAAGGTCTTCAATCTTTGTGAGAACTGTCGCACCGGTCGTTGAAAAACCAGACATAGATTCGAAATAGCAGAAAGAAAATTCTACCCACGGGGTCCGACCAGCGTCTGAGAAAACTCCTGCAAAAAGATATGGAAACGAACCAAATAGGGCAACTACTACCCAACCTAAAGCAACTATTGCAAAACCTTCACGTATCCCCAATTCGTGTTCAGCAGGTCTCACAGTAAATCGAAGTATTAAACCTACACATAAGGTTAAAAGGGGCGTGTATAAAAAAGCAAACAGGTCCTCCCTCGGTCCACCCGCATAGAAATAATAGTATAATGCTATCCCTAACGGTAAGAGCATTGTACCCGAAAGGAATATCAATAGGTTGCCAAGTGTGTGAAAAATGAGTTTACGACTCATATAGATAGACTTAAGTTAATGATATAGTTACAAATCTGATGTAGTATCTGAAAGACATATATACAGGGTAGGAAATAAAAGACAAAACACGTTTACACAAAACCAAAAAATGTTATTGAATATTATCATATTCAAAATATGAAAAAATGTCAATTCAATTCTCTATTTTAACCAGAGGCATTCAGTTGTCGAAATGTACTCTTGTTGGAGGGGTTT
>JAAXHO010000042.1 GCA_012270795.1 Candidatus Poribacteria bacterium | reverse complement strand
GGGTTTCTAACCCCGATTTCTGCTGCTGTGTATCTCCAATCGGGATGAGAAACCCCTCCAACAACGAAATCCAAAAATTGAACGTCTCTGAACATACCACAGAATTTCTTGATTAATTATGACATTTAGTATAAAATCCTTTGAGAAAAATGAAAAGCATGTGTCGGTATGAAAAACTTAATTGCTAACCTATTTTTAAATCATTGTAGGGCGGGGCTCTGTGTCCCGCTGTCCACCACAAAGAGGAAAAAACTGAATGAAAAAAGGAATATGTATCGGGTCCATTCCCGGCGACTCAACTGAAACACGCTTCAAAAACGCAAAAAAAGCCGGGTTTGATGGAGTCGAAATCGGTCCAATAAGCACTGAACAAGAACGCATTGATATAAAAAACCTCGCGACTGACAACGGCATTGAACTCTGCAGCGTCATGAACGGAAAACACTGGTCACATCCACTTTCAGACGCAGACCCCGCTGTCCGAGAAGTCTCACATCACGCAATGCTCAATTCCCTGGCTACTGCAGATGCTATCGGGGCTGACACCGTACTGCTCGTCGCTGCTGTTGTCAATGAAAAAACAACCTATGAAGAAGCATATCAACGCTCCCAAGATGAAATAAAAAAACTAATTCCAACTGCAAAACAGAAAAATCTTACCATAGCAATAGAAAACGTCTGGAATAAGTTCTTATTAAGTCCAATAGAGTTTGTACAATACATTGATGAATTTCAAAGTGATGCTGTAACCGCATACTTTGATGTCGGAAATATCGTCGCTTACGGATTTCCACAACATTGGATACGATCCCTCGGCCACCGAATCGCAAAGGTACACGTCAAAGGCTTCAACGCAAACGAACATCGCTTTACCTATCTCATTGAAGATTGCACAATAGATTGGAACGAAGTCATGGCTGCCCTTACAGATGTCGGGTATGACGACTATATGACCGCTGAACTCCCTGTCGGAAAAGATGACCCTGAAGGCACATTACATCAAATTAGCGAAGATATGAGCAATATTATCGCTGGAAATGTTTAGAATTCTATATATCAATGGCAATAATTATCCAACCTACACATCAAATTACTATAATTGCAGCTGGAATAATCCGAGATGCATTAATTCAAAAACCCAATCTCGTCTTAGGATTAGCTACTGGAAGCTCTTCAATAGGATTATATAAACACCTTGTCCGTATGCATAATACTGAAGGACTGGATTTTTCAAAAGTTAAAACCTTCAATTTAGATGAATACGTAGAGATCCCGTGCGATCATCCACAGAGCTATCACACATTCATGGCGAAACACTTTTTCAATCATGTCAACATCCCAAAGGAAAATCAACATATCCCACAAAATACTATCTTCAATCATGAATCGTTCTGTACAGTATATGAGGAAGAGATCAAACGGACAGGAGGGATTGATATACAGGTGCTTGGAATCGGAACAGACGGACATATCGCCTTTAATGAAGCAGGATCATCTCTCGCTTCAAGAACACGAATCGTCACACTTTCTGAAAGCACGCTTGACGCAAATGCTATCTATTTCGGTGGAGATCCAAACGCCGTCCCTGAAATGGCAATTACAATGGGAATAGGAACTATCATGGAGGCAAAACAGTGCCTCCTATTAGCAAACGGTGAAGCAAAGGCTAAGGCAATCGCAAAAGCCGTTGAGGGCCCTATCTCGGCATCAGTACCAGCATCAATATTACAGATGCACCCTAATACGACATACCTAATTGATGATACCGCAGCTTCAAAACTAAAGGAGATCGAATACTACAAACGTTCCTATACAAACACGCAGAAACTAAAATCTCTATAGATAACCTAAGTTGTCACCTACTTTAGAATACTCTTGTAGGAGGGTTTTCTAACCCCGATTTATGACAAGCCGCATCAGCATTCGTTGTTTTTCTATTTTCTGTTGTCAATCGGGGTTAGAAAACCCTCCTACAAATAATAGGTAGCAACTTGGGGTATAGATACCTTAATCATCACACAACCCGTATTCTTTGGCTTTACGCTGAATTGTCCGTCGACTAATATCAAGGATTTTCGCAGCCTTTGCTTTGTTATTCTCCGTATATTCCAACGTAGCACGCAAAACTTCGCGGGTAATCTCGTCAAACGTCATACCGACCTCTATATTGAGATGGGTTCCCAAACTATAACCAGAAGCAGGGTTGTGGAGGGTTGGCACTGAAGATATGATACTATCCATACCCTCGGTGTTCTTTAGAATGCGTTCGGGAAGGTCATTGAGCTGCACCGTCTCTTGTGTTGACATAACAACAAGACCTTCAATGCAGTTCTTCAACTCACGCACATTACCTGGCCAGTCGTATTTCATCAAAACGCGAACTGTTTCAGGTGTCAGTACTCTCAAAGTTTTACCGTTTTCTCTGCTGAATTCTTCAAGAAAATCTTTTACAAGCAGTGGAATATCCTCAACACGCTCTTTGAGGGTTGGTAGATTGATAGAAACAACGTTAAGCCTGTCGTATAAATCAGGAAGGAACTCGCCTCTACTGCACGCAGATTCTAAATCATGGTTGGTTGCACAGATAATCCTAACATTCACCTGAATTGTCTTGTCACCACCCACACGCTCAAATTCTCGTTCTTCAAGAACTCGTAATAAACGTGCTTGGTTGGAAAGACTCAATTGAGATACTTCATCAAGAAACAACGTGCCACCGTGGGCAAGCTCAAATCTGCCTTTACGCTGAATATATGCACCGCTGAAAGCACCGCGTTCATGACCAAACAGCTCGGATTCTGCCAAATTCTCGTTGATCGCCGCACAATTGAAAGCAATCAGATTGCCTTGACGCAAACTCCTATGATGAATCGCACGCGCAACAAGCTCCTTACCCGTACCACGCGCACCATAGATCATCACCGTCGCCTTAGTCGGAGCAACTTGAATGATCATCTCACGAATCTGAATAAACTGGGGGGATTTACCTGTCAATCTGCAGAGACCCTCTTTCTCATCTATTTGCGATCTCAGCTGCTTGTTCTCATAAGTAAGTTGTTGATTCTGAAGCGTCTTTTGTAAGAGTGCCTTCAGATGCACAGGATTGACAGGTCTGTAGAGAAAATATGTACCTTCATGAGCCAACATCGCCTTGATGCCAATATCGGTCTCTAAGACATTCGGAGCAGTGATAAAGATAACGCCAACATCCGGGTTTTGACGACTCGCAGCCTCTAACAGGGCTAAACCATCTATACGTTCCGCCTTTAACGGCACAATTAATATATCCATTGAGAGATGCTCTATCCGATGAAATGCCTGATACATATTCTCTGTAACAATAAGATTAAGCCCACTACCATCAAGAGCTTGACAAATAACTTCACGCTGACGCGAATCTGTATCTACTATAAGAACATTTTTCTGGATATTCATTTGCTACTCGTTTTTTCTAAATTTACTAATACGATTATACCTAATGCAACCATCAATCGTCAACAAAAAACTTAGCTGATTTACTCCCAGTTTTTTTATTGACTCAGAACCTCTCGTTGAGTATACTTATAGAAGATTTATATTTATAGTAAATTATACAATTAATTCTGCATTTTGAGTTGTAGGAACGACCTTTGGTCGCGACCGGGGGTCGCTCCTAAAGAAGAGACTGCACGGTCGCGACCCAAAGGTCGCTCCTACAGAAGAGGTGTATAATTATTTCAATAATTCACCATAGATACTACAACGTCATATTATATTTATGTTATAGTTGTTTTGTTTATTACCATCTTTACATTTATTTTTAGGAATTTTATTTGAATAATATTAATCACACCATTGACATTTTCAAATTCATCACACTACTTAAGAGAGTATACCAAAGGGGGAATGTATATGAATGATGATTCAAAAAGCTTGTATTCTATTGGTGGGGCAACCGCAATCCTCAGCGGCCTCCTAATAGTCTTTTCAAGTTATTGGTTTGCTTTTCAAGATGATCATACTGTTGTTCATGGCCTCAGTGTCGTTATGCTTATTCTATTAGTACCGACGGTTGTTGCAACGACTGTCCTTTTGAATAAAGATCAGAGAATTGGCGCGCTTTTAGGAATCAGTTTTGCAACACTTTGGATCGTGATGGAACTCATCGCTCATGTGTCTCAAACTGCACCATTGAAAACTATCAAAGAGATATTTCCAGTTACAGAAGGTGAAACACCATCGGATTTTGAAAAGGTTTGGCAAGAATGGATAACAGCCTTTAGACTTCTGGGAGCGTTTTTATTTTCTATATCCGCCCTATGTTATGCGATTGCTTTACGCAAATGGGGTAATTCGGCTTCATCTTATCTTCTCATATTTGCAGGTATCGTTTTCGCACTAACATTTATACCTTATGTAGACTTCAATTGGCACATTTTAGTCCGTGGAATTGCTATCCTTTTCTTAGGTGGTGTGCTATTGAATGCCCCCAGCGGTACTGTGTCAGAAGAATGGGAAGCTTAACCTTTTTAGCAGGCGCGATTATTAACCGCGCTTGCTAAAGCAATAGACTAACGGCTTTCTATTAGAAAAACATGCACTATTCTCTATCAGTTTCTGGCGTGTCAACCTCGTTCAAAAGTCGTTCTAACTCTTCTAAGAGATCAGTGTCTTCCTGTTCGTCATCTATCTCATCTTCGTTGTTGTTGCCTTCTGTTCCGAGTGCTTGTAAATCTGACCGAAATTCAATCAGGTTGCTTAGGTATCGTTCGCGTGTGATGTTTTCTGCTTCACCGTGTTCTTCGCGTAAGCACTCGCCACAGAATTCTCCGATGTTTTGAATGCCTTTGTCAACATGCTGTAAAGCTGCATCAGGATCGTCCTCCTGTAGACATAACTCCGCTTTTGCAATAGTGTTCATCATCAACATATAACCTTTATATTGATAACTTCTCCAAGCGATTTCGGACGGCGCGTATTCGCGTGCCATATTGGTAACCGTCAGGTTGATATCCGTATCACGCCGCACGTCTTCCCATCGCTTAATACCAGCAAAAAGGAGGTATCGCGTATAACGATGGAAAGACTCCTCAAATAAGGTGTCCCACTCTTCTTCGGTCAATTCAAAACCATCAAGAGAACCGTTGTCTTTTGCATGTACTTCCAACTTTCCCCGAATATAATCGTAGTAGGAATCCATGCCGTGTGGACGCGCACCATCCGGACGACCCGAAGCATAAATACGCGAGACAGTAAAGGCATTCGGTTGCACAACAACGACCTCTCTGCCGTCTTCAATCGTCAATATGCGAACAGGATGATCCTCATCAAGATTTATGACTTGGAGTATTCTATCAAGAGCTTGCACCCAACGTGTGTTTCTTTGTATTGTATCATTGGACATGGCTATTCCCTTTATTTGTGATAGTCTTGAAGTGGTTTGACTGAGATTTCTCCGCTTTGTAGTGCGTCAATGGCATTTACGGCAGCAGCAGCACCCGGTATTGTAGAAAAAATCGGTATATCATGTTCAATCGCCATCTGCCGAATCAGGAGTTCATTGGTACGATGCAAATCACCTGTCGGTGTATTGATGATTAAGTCAACCGCATGGTTTTTGATATAGTCATGTATGGTGGGTCTGCCTTTGCCGATACTATATACCAGGTCAACTTCCATGCCACTGCGGAGTAACACTTTTGCAGTACCGTGTGTGGCGATGAGTTCAAATCCCATATCGGTGAGTTTTTTTGCAATAAATATGACTGCACGTTTGTCCTTGTTCCTCACACTGATAAACGCATTGCCTTTCAATGGCAATGAATAACCGCAGGCTTTTTGTGCTTTAGCAAAGGCACGAGACACGTCGTCATCAATACCCATGACTTCACCAGTGGACTTCATTTCGGGACCGAGACGGGAGTTAGCACCGGGAAACCTATTGAATGGAAAAACTGGAGCTTTCACACTAAAATAGGTCGGTTCGATTTCATTTGTGAAACCAAGTTCATTTAGTGTTTTTCCTGCCATTACACGGGCAGCCAACTTTGCTAAAGGCACACCAATCGCTTTGCTCACAAACGGTATTGTTCGGGATGCACGCGGATTCACTTCAAGCACAAAAACCTCATCGTTCTTAATCGCATATTGCACATTCATCAGACCACGTACGTTGAGTGCTGCTGCAAGTGTATAAGTGTGTGCCTTAAGTTGGTCAATCTGGTCATCTACTAATGTATAAGGTGGAAGCACACAATCACTGTCGCCAGAATGGACACCTGCTTCTTCAATGTGTTCCATTATACCACCGATGACAGTTTGGTTTCCATCGGATATTGCATCTACATCTACCTCGATGGCTTCCTCAAGGTATTTGTCAATCAGGACAGGATGTTCAGGAGAGGCTTGCACAGCAGAGTCCATATAATCGTGCAGCAGTTTTTCATCATATACGATTTGCATGGCACGTCCGCCAAGTACAAAGGAGGGACGGACGATGACAGGATAGCCAAGTGAAGCAGCAATCGGTGCTGCTTCCTCGCTTGAAGTTGCTGTGCCGTTAGGGGGCTGCATCAATCCTATGTCGTCTAACACCTCTTTGAAGAGTTGTCTATTCTCAGAACGGGCGATGTCCTCTGGACTTGTGCCGATAATCGGTACACCCGCTTCTTTCAGTGTCATTGCAAGGTTTAAGGGTGTTTGTCCACCAAACTGAACAATCACTCCTATCGGTTTTTCTTTATCATATATGTTCAACACATCTTCACATGTCAAAGGTTCAAAGTAGAGTCTATCAGATGTGTCGTAATCTGTGCTGACAGTTTCGGGGTTACTGTTCACCATGATAGTTTCATAACCGTCGGTTTTGAGTGCCATTGCTGCGTGCACACAGCAGTAGTCAAACTCGATGCCTTGTCCGATACGGTTAGGGCCGCCACCTAATATCATGATTTTCTGTTTATCTGTTGGACGCACTTCATCTTCACTGGAACAGGTTGAATAGTAGTATGGTGTTTCCGCTTCAAATTCTGCAGCACAGGTGTCAACAGTCTTGTAGGTTGCTTCAATACCGAAGGATTTTCGTGTTTCACGAACTTGTGTTTCTTCAATGTCATAGATATCTGCGAGCTGCCGATCAGAAAAACCGAGCTGTTTTGCTTGCCGGAGTAATGAAACAACTTCTGCATCAGACTTGCCGTTTTCTATAAAGGGACGTATTGGTTGCGTGCTAAGTGATTTCTCAAACTCAACTATTTCTTGTAGATTGTAAAGGAAGAAGGGGTCAATATGTGTATAGGAATAGATTTCGTCTATACTCATTCCTCGCTTCAGGGCGGACTTAATGTAAAAAAGGCGTTCAACATTGGGGATTGTCAATTTACTTGAGAGTTCAGAAAGCGGCAGGTTCTCAATTGGGTGGTTGTCGAAGCCGAACCAACCTGTTTCTAAAGATCGCAGCCCTTTCTGAATGGCTTCCTTAAAGGTGCCCCCAATGGACATCGCCTCACCGACTGACTTCATTTGTGTTGTCAAAGTTTCATCTGTGCCTTGAAACTTCTCAAATGCCCATCTTGGTATCTTCACGACAACATAGTCTATTGTCGGTTCAAAACAGGCAGGGGTTTCAGCGGTGATGTCATTCGGGATTTCATCAAGATTGTAACCGACTGCTAACTTCGCGGCGATTTTTGCGATTGGGAAACCGGTTGCTTTTGAAGCAAGTGCGGAACTGCGAGAGACGCGTGGGTTCATCTCAATTACAACCTGTTTGCCAGTTTTTGGGTCAACAGCAAATTGTATATTTGATCCGCCAGTATCCACACCGATTTCACGTATGATAGCTATCGCTGCATTTCGCATCGTCTGGTATTCTTTGTCAGTTAAGGTTTGTATAGGTGCAACGGTGATGCTATCCCCTGTATGGACCCCCATCGGATCAACGTTTTCAATGGAGCAGATGATAACGACATTGTCAGCACCATCACGCATCACCTCTAATTCAAACTCTTTCCATCCGATGATAGATTCTTCAATTAGCAGTTCGCTGATGGGACTCAGGGAGAGCCCTGTGGTGACCATTTTCTGATACTCTTCAATGTTATATGCAATGCCACCCCCAGTGCCACCAAGGGTAAAAGCAGGACGGATGATTGCCGGGAAGCCGATATCATCAATAAGTGCGATTGCTTCCTGTAAAGAGTGTGCGATACCACTTTTTGGGACGGAAAGACCAATTTCCTCCATTGCCTGTTTGAAGAGGGCCCGGTCTTCTGCTTTCTGAATTGCAGGTAATTTTGCACCGATCAGCTCCACACTGTACTTGTTCAAGACCCCCGATTCGGCAAGTGCAACTGAGACGTTCAATGCTGTCTGTCCACCTAAAGTTGGGAGCAAGGCATCGGGGCGTTCTTCCTCAATGACAAGTTCAACTGTGTCTGGTGTAATCGGTTCTACATAGGTGCGGTCAGCGAAATCTGGGTCGGTCATGATGGTTGCGGGATTGCTGTTAACAAGCACAATCTCATAACCTTCCTCTTTGAGTGCTTTGCATGCTTGCGTGCCGGAATAATCAAATTCACACGCTTGACCGATGATGATGGCACCGGAGCCGATTATTAGTATTTTTTGTATGTCTGTTCTTTTTGGCATCTTACTTGTTCTATTTTAATAAATTGTTCTGGTGTTTTTTGTCATTTATTTATTGGTGTTCGTCTATAAGTTTTGTAAATCGCGAAAACAGGTAACTTGCATCGTGCGGACCGGGTGATGCTTCTGGATGATACTGGACCGAAAAAGCGGGACACTCTCGGTGCTGTATTCCTTCAAGCGTGTCATCGTTCAAGTTGATATGTGTGATGTTAACGGAGTTCGGAAGTGAATCGATATTAACGCAGAAACCGTGGTTTTGAGAGGTAATTTCGACTTGATCGTTTTCCAGGTGTTTTACAGGTTGATTTGCCCCACGATGCCCAAACTTCAGTTTGTATGTTTTTCCTCCGAGTGCGAGTCCTAAGAGTTGATGTCCCAAACAGATTCCAAATATGGGTTTTTTTCCCAACAGTTTTTGTATTGTAGTAATTGCATAATCAAGCGGTTCAGGATCGCCTGGTCCGTTAGATAGGAAGACACCATCGGGTTCTGCAGCGAGTATTTCTTCAGCAGTGGTTGTTGCTGGAACAACTTGGACATCACAACCGTGTTTTGTGAGTTGACGCAAGATGTTATATTTCATACCGAAATCCATTGCAACTACACGGTATTTCCCATTTTCTGGTTGAATCGGTTTGTCTGTCTCTAGTGTAGCGGAACTTGATGGGTGTTGATTCCAAGCATAGGGGTTAGGACATGTAACCCGTTGTACCAAATCCCAACCGACTAAACCGTGCCATGATTTTGCTTTTTCAACGAGAGTTGCAGCATCAAGGTTGCCGTCAGTGCCTTCTGTTGCAAGGCATCCGTTCATCACCCCGTGAACGCGGAGGCGGCGTGTTAGGGCGCGGGTATCAATGTTCTGAATGCCGATGATGTTGTTTTCAGTTAAATAGGTGTCCAAACTCCATTTTGATCGCCAATTGCTATGAAATGCGCTGTATTCACGGACGACAAAACCCTCGACCTGAGGACCGATGGATTCAATGTCAATTTCGTTGCAGCCGTAATTGCCTATAAGTGGGTAGGTCATAGTTACAATCTGACCTTTATAGGATGGGTCTGTGAGGACCTCTTGATACCCTGTCATACTGGTATTAAAGATGACTTCACCGATAGTTTCACCAGTCGCGCCGAATTGTTGTCCTTCAAAAACGGTTCCGTCAGATAATGCAAGAATTGCTTTCATATCTTCCTTTGAGTGGGGGATAATCTAACATTGAATTCCCTCTATTATACAGGACTTACGTAATTTTCTCTTAAAGTCCCACTGACAAGGGGGATTTAGGGGGTTAATTCACTGAAATATTGTTGATTTACGACTGTTTAACCCCCCTAACCCCCTTAGCAAGGGGGGAATGCATAAGTCCTGTTATAGTCATTACAGGCCAACCTTTCAACTGCCATTCAGCAAAAGGAGTGTTTCTACTTTTTGAAAACGATTTTTCTACATCATATTTTGCAGTCTTTTGGGTATCAATCAATGTAACGTCTGCTACTGCGCCGATAGAGAGTGTGCCGCGATCAATACCGAGTATTTCCGCTGGAATGCATGTCAACTTTGCGATAGCATCATTCAACGTTAGATGTCCTGCATCAACCAGATATGTGAGGACGAGGGGCAAACATGTCTCAAGTCCGAGAATCCCATTTGGTGCATCTTTCAAACCGAGTGCTTTTTCGGATGGGGTATGCGGTGCATGGTCTGTTGCGATAGCGTCAATTGTACCGTCTTTTAGTCCCTCTAAGATTGCATCAATGTCTCGTTGAGTACGCAAAGGTGGATGCATTTTTGCATTTGTTCCCTGTTTTTCAACCTCATTGTCTGTCAGAATCCAATGATGTGGACAGACTTCTGCGGTGAGGTTGACTCCTCGTTGTTTGCCGGATCGCACTAAATCAACTGCCCCTGCTGTACTCACATGCAGGATATGTATATGTCCTCCGGTCATTTCAGCGAGCATGATGTCGCGTGCGACAATGATGTCCTCAGCAGCATTTGGGCTGCCGATGAGATTTAGTTTCCTTGATGTTTCCCCGAGATTCATCACTGCCCCAGCGTTTAGGTTGTGTTCTTCACAATGCACCATTACGGGAAAATTGAGTTCTGCGCTTAGCGTGAGTGCATCCCGCATGAGTGCTGAATTCATCACGGTGACACCATCATCACTTACCCCAACAGCACCTGCAGAGAGCATTCCTTGAATATCGGTTAGTTCTTCACCAGCGAGGTTTTTTGTAATACTGCCTACTGGGTAGACATTCGTTTTAGGTGCAGTATGCTTTTCGGAATTACGTTTTGCTATGTCACATAAGTTTTTGACTTTCTCTGGTGAGTCTGTTACTGGTGATGTATTTGCCATACAGGCTACCGAGGTGAAACCGCCAGCAGCGGCGGCAGCAGTTCCTGTTGCAATCGTCTCCTTATGTTCAAATCCGGGTTCCCGTAGATGGACATGCATGTCTATTAGCCCGGGTGTAATTGTCAATCCCGTAGCATCGATCTTTTTGCTGACATCAGCAATCAAGTTCGTACCAATTTTAGCGATTTTGCCATCAATGATAAGCAGGTCACCTAATTCGTCAACACTGTTTGCTGGATCAATGATATGTCCATTTTGGATTAACAGACTTTGCATTTTATTGGTACTTTCCTATAGACTTTTATTCTGTATCGTTTTCACATATAACCGCGGCATCGACACCTTGTTCCTCTTCTAATTGTACCTTAACGAATTCTTTTCGTGAAGTGGGTACATTTTTTCCGATATAATCAGCAGAAATTGGTAGTTCCCGGTGTCCTCTATCAATTAGAGCAGCTAATTGTATTGCTGCGGGTCTTCCGAAATCAATGATAGCATCCATTGCGGCGCGAATTGTGCGTCCAGTGTAAAGCACCTCATCAACTAAAATGACCCATTTACCGGTCACATCAAAAGGTATTTCTGTGCTGTTCACTTGTATCTGTGTTTCATGTAGATTGAGGTCGTCGCGATATAAGGTGACATCAATTGCTCCGACAGGTACAGTGATGTTTTCAATTCGTCCTAAGTTTGCAGCGATTCGGTGTGCGATGGTATCTCCACGGCTTTTGACACCGACCAATACTAGTTCATCAATATGTTTGTGATTTCGCTCTAGAATCTCGTGTGCGATTCTGATGAGTGCGCGGCGTATATCCTCTGCGTTCATGACTTGTGCTTTTTTATGCGTTTTCATGATTCTTTTCCAATGATAAATTTTTGACTCATAACAAGAATTCTATGGACACCATAAAAAAACCTCCTCACCTATTCGTGAGAAGGGGCGGTTTTACTATAACTCCTGAAATTTCAGGCGTTGATAGTAATTGATTAATAAGTTTTTTCTGTAGACATTCTAATTTGGTGAAGTGTAACATCCTTTTTCCACCTCTCCGGATGGGATTAAAAAGGCTTTCTGAACATAATTCATTAATCTCAATGAGAATATTATATCATGCTCAAGAAATAAATGCAAATGTTTTATTTAAACGAGGGGTGTGTAAAGTTTTTGTCACTTGTTTGAACCAGGATTTTCAGGATTTCCAGATTTTCAAATCAAGAAATCCTGAAAATCCTGGTTCAAACAAGTGAAAACAACTTTACTCACAATTCATGCCAAAAACTTTACACACCCGTTATCAGAGGCATTCAATTGTCAAAATGTACTCTTGTTGGAGGGGTTTCTAACCCCGATTTCTGATACACAACATGGAAAATCGGGGTTGGAAACCCCTCCAACAAATAATCGGGGTTAGAAACCCCTCCAACAATGATGCTTTGAGACAATTGAATGCCTTTTGCCATTCCCCCAAATCAACACTACAAATGCCATTTAGGCATTTGGCGGGTATGAATGCTATATTGCATTCCCCACCTACCGCAATGTAATAGTAATTTTAGATTTCACCATATTTGAAAAGGGAGTATTACTATTCTGGTACTGCAACAATTATGTCTGGTTGTGGCATTCCATTAAGTATTTGCCGTACACCGACACTCTTGACAGGATTTCGGTTTTCATCAAAACGAGTAATATGGGTTGCTCCCTGGTAATCAGTAATTGCAGCGATTGTGTCCCGTAAAGCAATCGGATCGTCGGCTGCTCCCAAAGTTTCAATTGCAGCTCCCAAAATATACATAGCATCATAACCTGCTGCGGCAATGCCATCAACAGAGCCATATTCCATTTCATAAGCAGAGTTAAAACCTACGGCACCAGGATCTAAGTTGGTGCAATAGTAACCATCAACAGGTTCATTATCCTCCAAAGTTGTAGACATTAGCGGATCGTCCCAACCATCGCTGCCAATGAAGGTAGATGCAATTTCCATGTCTCGTGCTTGTTTCATTATGTGTGGGTTTGCTGGCGGAAAACTGGCGAGGAGCAGCACATCTGGGGCAGCTGCTTTAACTGCACTTAACTGCATATCATAAGTAGTATCGCTCCCTTGATATGTATGCTCAACGACGACACTACCACCGCGTGCTTCAAAGCTGGATTTAAAAGATTCAACAAAACCTATTGAATATACATCACCGTCTAACCACAACATTCCTGCTGTTTCTGCTCCTAACTGCTCTACAACTACTTTTGCAAGAAGTTCTGCTTGTAGGACATTGGAACCGGCAATGAGAAACATAAGGTCGTTAGGGTCTGTGTTTTCTGCTGTCACCTCTGCTCTTGTTGCCCCTAAAAGCACAGGAACAGTAGCCACTGGACCGACTTTTACTGCATGGCTTGAAAATAACGGACCTAAAATAGCGATCACATTTTCCATTTCAGTTAATTCCTGTCTAAAGACTAACTCAACCTGCATGCCAAGTACACCTCCAGCTGCGTTAATCTCGGCTTTTGCGAGTTGTGCACCATTGCCGAAACTAATGTAATTTGGTTGGGGATGAATCAAACCTACTTTTAGCGTAGGCATTGTATCTGGTGGAGTGACCACTCCATTGGTCATTCCTGTATCAATTATCTTTTCACAACCAGTTAACATTGCTATTGAACATAACAACATTACGCAGAGGATTGTTCCAATAAACTTGCTATTCATTAGATACTCCTAAAGAATCAATTTTTTATGATAAATCACAGATTAGACAACCTAACTGCTATCACTTTTTCTCAACAAGTGTGCACCTAAAGCTCCGTTCAATAATGGGGATAGAGCATCAACAATAATCCATACGATTGACCGGGTTTCTGGTCCGCCAGCGGTAAAATCTTCTGCGAATTTTTGGATTCCGAACCAATTCCAGAAGAAAAATATCGCAACAAACATAAAGCCATAAAATAGCGTATTTGCAGCTATAAACTCTTGGACACTTGAATTCTCATTGACTTTACTCATGCGGCTATAACTCAATATTATCCCCAACACGATAGAAATAGCTGAGAGTACGTTAATATATGTCCATACTGAAGCATTGTAAGGATTGTCATCGGTTGAAGTATAATACAAAGGTTCAATAACTGTATGTATTGCGACTATTGCCGCAACGAGAATTAGAAAAATACCTATTATCTTCAAAAGGGATGTCATGGGGCTTCTCCTTCCCTGAAGGGGTTTTTGAGATTCATTTACATGTGATTTATTTCATTCATTACAATTTTTCAAAATCAACATTTTGGACGATATTTTGATTAGAACGTAATGTAAGTGTGCATTTAAAGCACCTGACAATAACATGACACTGAGTACATCTGTGATGATTTTAGTAAAAAAGTAAATTTATGTCAACATATTAAGTTTTATTATCAGGGTTATTCAGTTTTAAGAATTATCAGTTGGTGTGTGTTACTTAAATTAAAGTTTATATCGTAGGTCGGGTAGAGCGTATGCGACACCCGACATGTATTGTTTGCGGTTATCATGTCGGGTTTCGCATACGCTCTACCCGACCTACGTATCTAATTCACGAATGTAATAAATATCTGCCAAAATACCTAAAACTGAATAACCCTGGCATCTGATGAATTCCGCTTGAATTCAAACAAGTTATTCTATAGAATTTCATCAGTATGAACTTAAAATGAAAGTAATACCATTTCTAATTGACAAATTGTCATAACATTTCGTAGGTCCAAATCAACGGTATGAATGCCTTATTGGCATTCCCCGGGTAGAGCGGAGCGAAACCCGACAGGCACGAAACGTGTCGGGTTTCGCTCCGCTCTACCCGACCTACGAAATAATGTAAGATTATCATATAGAAATGGTATAAATTGTATGTGTTTAATCAATTTTGAATATATTTGAGGGAAGTTATGTCAGAAACAATTGATAGTTATGCAGCAGCAATCATTCCGAAAGAATCAGAGTTAGAAGTGATATATGACAATGCGCATTTTACAGAGGGCCCCACGGTCGCACCAGATAACACGGTCTATTTCAGTGACATCACGTTCACGCATCAAACTGATATGCAAGCAGGACATATCATGAACTACGATCCAAAGTCAGATGAAACGACTGTATTCCGGTCTCCGAGTGGGATGTCAAACGGCATGAAGTTTGATACACAGGGTCGTTTAGTTATTGCAGAAGGAGCAGATTTTGGTGGACGACGGATTACACGTACTGACATGAAAACAGGCAAAAGTGAAATCATTGCTGCACTTTATCAAGGGAGACCGTTTAATTCACCTAACGATCTTACGATAGATGAACAGGGACGCATCTATTTTACCGACCCGCGTTATATTGGACATGAACCGATAGAGCAACCGGTTATGGGTGTATATCGGATTGACATGGATGGTTCCGTGCATCTTGTCATTGCAGATTCTGGAAAACCCAACGGCATAGCTGTCTCACCTGACCAGAAAACGCTTTATGTCGGCAGCAACGATAGCGGTTCGTTCCGTGAGTTGCCTGAGGATATGCCGACGTACACGGGTAGAATGGCACTGCGTGCTTACGATCTTTCAGCGGAAGGTACTCTAACTTACCGTGAAACACTTGTTGACTATGCCCCAGAACACGGACCGGACGGGTTTGAAGTTGATGTTGAAGGCAATCTATATGTTGCTGTTCGGGATAAAACACGGTTTGGTGTATGTGTTTATGCTTCAGATGGGAAGGAATTGGCGTATATTAAGACACCGGATCTACCGACCAACGTTGCCTTTGGACGTGGAGATTCAAGTAAAATACTGTATATCACTGCAGGTGGGGGTCTCTATAGAATTCGTGTATCAATAGACGGTTATCATCTTCCGCGGAAATAGCATATCAGGGATATCAAAGTTCTGGATGGATGTGATGCCATTGTGTTGCAGACTGATATGCGTTCCCGATTTGGCACAACACGTGTTCTTCAAAATGTTTACCAACGAACTGAATGCTCAGTGGTAATTCATCACTTTTCATGCCACATGGTACAGATAGCGTTGGGGCTCCGTTGTAGTCAAACGGAACAGTAAATCGTTGAAACCAAGCAGGTCTTGTCTCTTTTGGTCCGTATAACTGTTCTGGTGTAACTTCGTGCGGTGGTGCAGCCATTGATGGACAGACCAACACATCAATATTTTGGAAAATGTTTCTGAGATGTCCTGTGCATTCGTTTCTTAGCTTATTGGCTTCAGCATAGTCTGCCCCTGTCACCCTTGCTCCCATATCAAGCCATCCTTGAAACCAAGGTCCGTATTCATCTCGTCGTGAAGGATATGTTCTGGCATGTGCAGCAACCGCTTCAGCTGAGCAGAGGGTAGGCCATGCTAATACAAATTCATCCATATCAGGTAAATGCACTTCAATAATCTCTGCACCTAACTCCTGCAGTAATATGACACCTGCTTGCACTGCTTTTGCTAATTCATCATCAACATCTTTTGTTGTGTAGTGCTCATCAAACCCAATTTTAATACCCTTGATTCCGTTTTCAATTCCATCAACTATTGCGGTTACTGGCTCGGGTAAAGAGGTCGGATCATTGGTGTCATAACCGGCAATTGCTTGAAGCATGGCTGCTGCGTCCTTCACAGTACGTGTCATCGGCCCGACGTGATCCAGTGACTCAGCAAGTGGGAGGACACCGTATCGACTCACTCTGCCCCATGTTGGTTTCAATCCAACGATACCACATGCAGCTGCTGGGAATCGAATTGATCCCCCTGTATCGCTACCGATTGAACCAGCACATAATCCTGCTGCGGTTGCAACCCCGGAACCGCTTGATGAAGAACCTGTCCATCGGTTTTCTTTCCACGGATTGATAGGTATATCAAACTCTGGATGGTAGCCCCCCATTGCTCCTTCGGTCAGGTTGAGTTTGCCAAGGAGTACTGCACCAGCATCATTCAGTTTTTTTCCGACGGTACTGTCGTAATCAGGGATGTGGTCTGCTAAGACTTTTGCACCTCCCATTGTGCGGATTCCTTTTGTAAAACAGAGGTCTTTCACAGCAATAGGAATTCCATGCAGAGGGCCTCGGTATACGCCAGAAGATATTTCTTTTTCTGCTTGCTGCGCTGCGGTCAGTGCACTGTCTGACATTAGGGTTGCATAACTTTTCAGTTGGTCATCAAGCTGGTCAATTCGTTCCAGCAATGCTGTCGTAAGTTCAACAGGTGACAACTGCTTTGACAATAGAAGTTCAGCTAATTCTGTGATAGATTTGTAGTGTAAGGGTGTACCTGACATACGTTCCTTTCAATTATGCATGATATAGTGATATATAGAAATAATTGCCCACCTTTTCTGTAGGAGCGACCTTCGAATTGTGACTTAACTCAATCATAGTCGGGAAGCGGAGTTCCCTCCTATTAATTTCAAAGTTGCCAGAATCGGTACTGTCCATCAGAATACCCACTTATTTTCCCTATCCATAAATATTTTGAATTTAATTTGAAAATATTGTTGCACAAAAATAAAAAATTGGTAGAATATCCTTAAAGGTGTTGTAAATGCAAGTTTTGTATTTACAACACCGGGGCACGCTCACCCCCAAGTGGGGGCGCGCCGAAAGTGTTGAAGCCACGATCAGCGCGTAGCCATGCCATAACTAGACTATGACAGGGCTGGTTTTTATTATAACACAGATGCCCATCTGTTGCTTTATAAAAACCAGCGCGCTCAAAGGACACATTGTAATTTCTCCTTTGGGATCTGTCAATATCATAAAGACAACGATCTGAAAAGATCAGATCCAATCAAAAAGGAGATTATATAATGTCAGCATTGAGACAACAAATAGACAAACGTAGCATCTTCATGATGATGCTTATTGCGTTGTTATGTATAACTACCATTGCCTACGCCTTAACCTATAAGCAACTTTACGAAGCTTTGGACATGTTTTTAAATGGTTTAGGTATTTGGGAAACAGTCGCAGGTCAGATAAAAACCCTTGAAGAAAAAATAAAATCACTTGAAGAAGTCCGTGATGAATTAAATGAGATGCAGGTCAAAGCATCTCTGGAAACAATTTATTGGATAGCAAGTCATGATGCAGCAAAAACAAACTTGAAAGCAGCAGAAAAAACTTTATCAGATACCGAGAGGGCAACGTATTATGCTGAAGTCAATAAAACAGCTGCGGAGAATGTTATTGAAATCAGTGTATATTATGAATACAATTCCTATGAAGCTTATTTCAACCACTATTCGCCTTGTATCAATTGCCGTCCATGTAGTGAATGTGATCGTTTATATAATGTATGGCAACACTATGTAAGTGAATTGTGGCACAGGACAGGGAAGATTTAAAAACTGCTAAAAAGAAGGTCAAAGAATGTAAAAAGGCAGAAAAGAAAGCAAGAAAAGAAGTGGAATTTGTGTCCACTCAAGTGAGTTTATTTGAGTTAGAGGTTCAGGCTAAGGAAATGGCACTTAAAGTAATAGAAGCAGATCAATTAACTAATGGTTTTCTTCTCATTGCTGAAAATGCAGAACTTTTCTTAAAACAACAAAGAAAAATAGAATTAGAGGAGCAAAAGCCTATTGTGCAAGCATATATGGATGATTTATTATATGCTTGGGAATACCCTGATTTTGACTTCCAAGCATATATCATGGAAAATCCACCACCACCCATTATTTTTGAGGAGGAATAATGAGATGAAGATCAAACTTTACGTCTTTTCAAGTCTTTTGGTGTTATTCTTTGTTTTATTAATTGTTTTTGCTTTGAAAAAACCAAAAAATGAATCTGTTCTTTCGCAATTTGAAGTTGTTGAACCTGTGCCCTCTAATCTTTCAACACAGTCATCATTTGACAAGTTGGACGTTTTGAAAAAAGAGAATATGGTAGATTTAAAGTCTACTCCCATTGAAAAATTTGAGGCGGATCTCCGCGAGTTTTGGGCGGGGCTCAGTGAGGACATGGCAAAAAAATTGTCTCTTGAACTGGAAACAGAACGAAAAAAAATAGAGGCAGCTGTGTCCCAAATGACTTATGAAGAGTCAGTAAAAGAGTCAATAAAAGGATTTGAGGCATTGATGCATAAGGCAAAGAAAGAACAAGATTGGGAGTCGGCAGATTATTATCATGGTATTATATCTGATCTCAAAGAAAATCAGGAATGGGAAGCGGGTCGTCCTCAGCGAGAAGCGGCAAGGGAACAGCGTCGTCTGGAAACAGAAGCATTTGAGAGGGAAATGGAAATCTGGGTGCGTGGTAATCGCGAAGGATTAGAGAAACTCAAGCAAATGGAAATCTGGATGCGTATGAGGGATTCAGGTGTGATTACCGCTGTCCCCGAATTGGAGTCTCCATCTGATGCCGCTGCTTCCGAATCGGAGTCTCCATCTGCTTCTGCAGTTTTGGAGCCGTCAAGTGATGCACCTAATGAAATCTCTGTTTCATCTGATGAACCTGCTTCTCCATCATCTACTTTTGATGCAGTCAAATCCTTGTCTACAGTGCAGCGAACTTTAACACCGTGGCGTAAGGATATAGAAGATAAGTATTTTGATGTGATTGTATCTCAGTATATGACACCTAAAGAAGTTAAAGAGTATTTTCCGATGGAGACAGATCGGCAGATGTTGAAATTGCGGACAATGCAGCTGCAAAAGACGGTCGTTTCTAAAATCCGAAAAGTTGTGTCTGATTTACCGAATGCGTCTGCTGAACAAAAGCGTGCCTTTGCACGTGAGTTGGTCACGCAAAACTTTGAGAAAGACTTTGCGGAGTCGGTGCTGAAGGCGTTAGAGGCAGAAACGGACTAACAAAGCAGATTTAGTAATCCTTCATTCAAGGCAGATAACGTTTATCGTTATCTGCCTTGAATGTTTTGTAATGGGGGGGAGAGACACTGCCAAAAAAATAAATCGCGTTAATCTGGTATCAGTCCTATAAGACACAACTTGTATTATAACAAGACTTACGCATTTCCTCTTAAAGTCCCCTTGATAAGGGTACTTTAGGGTTAAATAATACCAATTCTAAAAAATAATGTCTCATTAAGGAATTCCACTGTTATTGTTGGTTTGGGGGCATCTCTTCGGTAGGAGCGACCTCCCGGTCGCGACCTGGAGGTCGCTCCTACCGTATTTCTGCAACTAATGAGACATTATCAATTAGAAACGGTATAACTAAAATAACGACTTTTAAACCCCCCAACCCCTTATCAAGGGGAATGCATAAGTTCTGTTATAATATGTTGAATTTGCAGGCAAAAAGTGCTAACATATCAGTGTCGTGGGAAGAAGGTATCTATTCCTGCTTCTACATCTTCAATTGGATGTCCATACTGTTTTTCATATTTTTCGTGTGTGCCGCGTTCGGTGTCTGTAAGTTCTGTTATTGGGAACAAGAGGGTTTCTCTGCTGCGTTTACCCGATTCGCTCATAGCGATGTTCATTTCCTGGTCTTGTCTTGCGCGTGCTGCTCCGTATTCTGGTTCAGTGTCGTTTAGGACAGCATTGGCAATACTTAGAAGTTCATCTGCTATTGCGATTTGCCTTTCAGCAACGGGGTAATTTTTTAGTGGGTTTTCCCATGTCACCGTCTGTTCAGGAAGTTCAAGTTCAATCTTATCAATGACATCAACACCGTTGACATCAACAGTTGTGCGTTTAGCGCGGTGAGGGATGCCTTTTGCCCCAGATTGCAGGTCAGCAGCGGGTGTAACGTATATATCTTCACCGACAATTGTGCCTTTACTGCCATCAATTTGTGATATACCGTTTTGTCCGCGTCCAAGGGAACGTGCATGAATGACGTTAGAGTATACCATCAGTGCAGTTGCATTGTTGTCAAATTCAATAAAACCGAGGCTCCACCTTTCATTTGTATGGTTACGTTTCATTCCATCAATAATGGGAATAATAGGGGTTGATTGTGTAATTCCGAGTGCCGATTTTGGTTCACCCCCTGCCCGAAGACGTAGCATACTCATGCCGTGGTAGCCGCCTTCATGGAATATTCGGTAGATACGGGCGACATCCCCGATGACACCTGCGTTAATGACTTCTGTGAGAAATCGTTCCCGTGGTGCGCGATAGTAGTTTTCAGCAACTTCAAGCTTGACGTTATTTGCTTTGGCACTTTGAATCATCATATCTGCGGTGGGAAGCGTTAGAGCGATTGGTGTTTCACAGATTATATGGACACCTGCATCTGCCATAAAGCATGCTATTGCTTGATGCGCGATGCCGGGTACTGTTATATCAACGACATCAAGTTTTTCATGTTTTACGAGATCACGTACGTTAGTATATGCGTTTGCACCGTATTTTTCTGCGAAACGCGTTGCGGTTTCCTCTTCCATATCGCAAATTGCAACAAGATTGTAGACATCTTTGAGTTTTGCGATGGCCGATAGATGTGTACCACCGCCGCGCCTGCCAGCACCGATTAATGCAATATTGAGTTTTGACATTAAATGTCTCCTTAAAGTTACATTCCAAAACTGATAGTCAATATGTTTATTCTAATTTAATCTAAGTTGCCATCTACTTTAGAATACTTTTGTTGGAGGGGTTTCTAACCCTGATTTATGACAATTCGCATCAGCATTCGTTGTTTTTCTGTTTCTGTTATCAATCGGGGTTAGAAACCCCTCCAACAAATAATCAGGGTTAGAAACCCCTCCAACAAACAATCGGTAGCAACTTGAGTTAATTTACTGGTAATCAAAATATCATTTTTGACAAAATGCGTCAATGAAAATCGGATGTATTTTCCGAAAGAAAATTGACTTTGGAAGTTAGTTGTGATATAATTCGGTGACTTAAATATATGACTATCTGTAATAAACAAAAAATGTGGTAAGGTTAATATGGATGAAATCAAAAACGAAGTAAGCAGCATATTAAAGGGCGCGATCCGCACAGCAATTGAAACAGGGGAACTTCCAATAAATGAAGTTCCCATTATACCGTTTTCCCCCACGAAAACCCCCGAACATGGCGATATAGCAACGCCAATTGCTTTGGGATTAGCAAAAAGTGCCAAATTGGCTCCAACCAAGATCGCAGAAACCATCGTAAAATATGTCAATCAAGATGAACACCCGAGTATCCGAAATCTTGAAATTGCGGGACCGGGTTTTATTAATGTCTACCTATCTAATACATGGTTATACCACACCCTTCGGACAATTATAGATTCAGGGGATACTTACGGAAGAAGCAAAATTGGCTGCGGGAAACGAGTTCTGATAGAATTTGTAAGTGCAAATCCTACAGGCCCACTAAACATTGTGAGTGGGCGCGCTGCAGCAGTCGGGGACACACTTGTCAACCTGTTAAACGCTGTAGGATATGAAGCAATCCGAGAATATTACGTCAACGATGCTGGCGGACAAGTTGAACGGCTGGGTGAATCCATTGATGTCCGCTATCGGCAACTATTTGGTGAAGCGGATTTAGAAATACCAGAAGGTGGCTATCAAGGAGATTACTTACGAGAGTTTGCTAAATCCATCGTAGCAGAGGAAGGAGGTACATATTTAAAACTCAATCAAGATGAACGGATTTCAGAATTTCGGGATAAAGGCATAGTCCATCTGCTTAAACTGCAAAAAACTTCTCTTGAAAGATTTGGTGTCCACTTTGATGTATGGACAAGTGAGAAAGCTATCCGAGACAGTGGAAAACCTGACCAGATAATAGATAAATTCCGTGAAAAAAAATACCTATATGAGGCTGAAGGTGCGACATGGTTTCGGATGACAGATTTTGGTGATGACAAGGATTGTGTCGTCATCCGTACAAACGGTGAATATACCTATTTCGTGCCAGATGCTGCATATCATTATGACAAATATGAAAGAGGATTTGATAAAGTAATTAACCTATTTGGACCGGATCATCAAGGGCATATCACACGGCTAAAAAACTTTGTAAAAGCACTCGGTTTAGTAGATGACTGGTTGGATATTGATATTATTCAACAGGTTAATCTGGTGGATGCTGATGGCACTCGGTTGGATATGTCTAAACGACAAGGACAGTTCTATACACTTGACGCACTCATAGACGAATTGGCAGAAACTGTCGGTGAGCAGTTTGCTGTTGATGTCGCTCGTTACTTTTTTCTGATGCGTGCTAACAATACACACCTTGATTTCAACATTGAATTGGCAATAACACAAGCAAACGAAAATCCTGTTTTTTACATTCAATATGCGCATGCACGGTGCTGCAGCATTTTTCATCAGGCAATTGAACAACAAATCCACTTAAAGCCTCTCAATGACATCTCATTGGAAGAACTAACGGAACCATCTGAACATGAACTTATACGGAAATTAGCAGATTTCCCATCAATTGTCCTTTCCAGTGCTGCAGAACGTGAAGCACATCGGATTCCACATTATCTACACGAGTTGGCAGGTCTGTTTCATCCATACTATAACCAGCATAGAGTCTTAGACAAAGAGCATATACAAAGGACTTATTCAAGACTCATACTTGTGAAGAGCGTGCAAACTGTATTAGCTAACGGTCTGAAACTGTTAGGTATATCCGCTCCTGAATCTATGTAACACCTAATTGGAGTATTCCGTAATGGAAGCAAACTATAGAGAAATAGATAAGTCCCATGTATGGCATCCCCTGTTTCAGCACCAACAACTTGATGAAACAGACCTATTGGTGATTAAAACTGCAAATGGCACCACTCTTGTTGATGCAGACGGACGCGAATATTTAGATGCATACTCTGCCCTCTGGAATGTAAATGTCGGTTATGGAAGGCAGGAAATCGCAGATGCAGTATATGCACAAATACAGGAATTATGCTACTATCCACATTCGCAAATCAATGTTCCAGCCACTGAATTAGCAGAGAAATTAGCAGCATGTCTACCCGGTGATCTGAACCATGTCTATTTCTGTAACAGTGGGTCTGAAGCGAATGAAACTGCGATAAAAATCGCCAGACAGTATGGAAAACTAACATATCCAGGAGAAAACCGCTACAAAATCATTAGTCGTTATCGTGGGTATCACGGATTTACCTATGGTGCAATGTCCGCCACTGGACAAGCCCGGAGACGGGCTAAATTTGAACCTTTAGTCTCCGGGTTCTACCATGCCCAACCGCCATACTGCTATCGGTGTCCACTCGGTTTAGATGTTGCTGCCTGTAATGATGCATGTGTCAATGATATAGAACGAATCATACATTCAGAAGGGCCTGAAACAGTGATTGCTGTGATAGCAGAACCGATTATCGGTGGAGGCGGTGTGATTGTACCTTCAGATGAGTATTTTCCAAAATTGCGAAAAATATGTGATGACTATGGATTGTTACTTATACTGGATGAGGTAATCACAGGATTCGGACGTACAGGGAAGATGTTTGCATGTGAACATTGGGGTTTGCAACCAGATATTATCACGCTTGCTAAGGGATTAACAAGTGGATATATACCACTTGGTGCATGTGTAACCTCAACTTCAGTATTTAACACATTTTTGGGTAATCCGGAAGAAAATCGGGAGTTTTCACAAGTTTGCACGTATGGTGGACATCCAGTTGCATGCGCCGCAGGTATAGAAAATCTGAATATACTGCAAAATGAACATCTTTGTGAAAACGCTGAAAAAATCGGTAAATATCTACTTGATAAACTCAAGCCATTGCTTGATTTACCAATCGTAGGGGACGTGCGTGGAAAAGGGCTAATGCTTGCAGTGGAACTTGTCCAATCAGATGGGGCGCGGCTTGAAACTGTAAAAACTAATAGAATTCTTGCAGAATTAAGAGAAAAGGGGGTAATTGTTGGTAAAATCGGACACGCGTTATTTGAACCTGAAAACATTATTTTTATCGCACCACCTCTGATTCTTACAGAAACAGAAGCCGACAGAATATTCGATACCTTACGGGAGGTACTTATCCAACAGGAGTTTTAATTCGTGACGTTTAGCAATCGGTATTTTGTCCGGTGCCGTCGCGATGGCATATTGAAGAGCACTTGCACAAGCACAATTGCGTTTACCTTCAGGTATTTTGGAGACTAACCTTTTCACTATCTGTTTGGAAATCTCAACGTTAGATCGAAGATTGTTTAGTATCATCTCCGTAGTAACATTGTCGTGGTCAGGATGCCAGCAATCATAATCTGTTGAACACGCAAGTACTGCATAACATATTTCTGCTTCGCGCGCGAGTTTTGCCTCAGGGGCTGCGGTCATACCAATGATGTCAAAACCGAGTTGTCTATAAACATTAGATTCTGCTTGTGTAGAAAATGCTGGTCCTTCCATGCAGATATAAGTACCGCCATTATGTACAGTTGCTCCAACTTCGGTAGTAGCATCATGTAAAAGCGAGCTGAGACCTGCACAAAAGGGGTGTGCCAGACTAATATGTGCAGCAATTCCTTCGCCAAAGAATGTAGACTTTCTACTCTTTGTGTGATCGTAAAGTTGATCTGGTACAACGAAATGTCGAGGTTCAATGTCCTGTTTTAAACTGCCAACGGCACTTACAGATATAAGCCATTCTACACCAAGGGATTTCATGGCATATATGTTGGCACGGACATTAATATCAACTGGAAGCAAAGGATGTCCTACCGCATGTCGTGGTAGAAAAACTACCAAGTTTCCATCAAGTTTGCCTTTGACAAACTTATCACTCGGTTTACCAAAAGGGGTTTCAATTTCAATTGTTTCTATCTCAGTTAAGCCGTCAATTTGATAAAATCCACTACCACCTAATATGCCAATTTTGACATGCATATATATCATGACTCCAAAGGAAAGCAATTAGAATTGCAATTATAAACAACTATGCCAGTACTACGATGTGGAAATTGGGTAATTGAAGGAAAGTCCAGTTCTGCTGTTGCAACTTATATTCGGATAAAGGAATTAGACCTAATTTTTGATTTAGGTAGGTGTCCAATGCGTTTTATCGGCACTAACCATGTCTTTATTTCACACTTCCACCTTGACCACTATTTTGGGATACCAATCTATATCAGCCAACGTTGGCTTGTCGGAATACCAGCGGGAAATATATATGTTCCGTTACCAGGATACAAACAATTACGGAACATTCTTAACAGGATCTCTTCGTTAGATGGAGGGAAAAATTGGCGGTACCAACTAACTCCAGTAGAAACCGGTGATTCAATTCCCTTCAGAAAAAATTTGATTGCGCATGTACTACCAGGAAACCACAGCGTTCCAGCAGTTTCCTATCTTATTTGTGAAAAACGGAAAAAACTGAAATCCGAATACCACAATTTATCTGAAACCGAAATTATACAACTAAAACGGTCAGGTGTTGAGATAACTTATGAAGTGCAATTACCCTTAGTTGCATATTTTGGAGATACTCATGGCATTTCAATTGACTCGCATCCTTTGCTCAAACAGTGCAAACTTCTGATCTGTGAGTGTACCTTTATTGCGCCTGAACACCTTGATCGTGCTAAAAAGACACAACACTTACACCTTGACATGTTACCTGGTCTATTCAAACATTTTGAAAGTGAACATATTATACTAAATCACTTTTCCCGTCGCTACACACCTGAGTATATCCAACACGAGGTCTATAAAAGACTACCAAAATCTGAACATTCACGGGTCCAACTCTTTCTTTAACATATTCATACAAAAACATATTCATACAAACGGATATGTTATGTAAATCAATGTTTTCTTTCCAACTTACTGACAACTGTTCATCGAGTTGGACAAAATCAGAAATGTTTCTATTGTGTAGCCCCTGGATATGAATTAGGATCTTGGTCAGATGTGCCACTTTCAAGTTCCACATAAAACAAATAACCATCCTCATCAAGATCAAGTTCATATTGGCGTACAATCTGCTCAGCTTCTCGTAAATAGGATCTGTCACCTTTTGTTAGACTGACATAGTCCTTGAATCCTTGATAAGCCTTACCAAATTCACGTATCGCTCGATAGCAAATCGCTTGTTGATATACAGCTTCGTTCCGCCACGAGGATTCAGCAGCATTGTCAAAAAGGTCTTGATATGCTTTAATTGCCCGTTCGTATTGACCGCTTTGCTGGTAAAGCGAACCAATCTTGTAAAGGGCATTAGCTACGGCGAACTTTTTATGTGAAATATCACGGGCCAACACTTTATAAGTTTCAATAGCGTTAGGGAAATTCCTTAAGGCTTCCCAGTTTTGTGCAATTCGCTCAAAGTTCTGCACAATTAAATCGGTCTTACCTTGAATCCATCTATCTGACGGTAAGACATATCTGTCAAGTTTTTCAAATTCAATCGCTTTTTTGCTTTTGTTACGCTGAATCTCATCTTGAAGTTGTTTGATTTCAACCAAACGTTCTTGTGTCTTAATTAACAAAGACTTGACCTTTTCTGCTTCAAAAGTATCTGGAAAATCTTGGGCAACTTTAACAAAGGCCCCCCAACCACCTGAATTGGTGTAGTCATACAGCTTGTAAAAATAAATGTTGCCAACCTGAAATTGTGCTTGAACAGCTTTGGGGTGCTTCTGAAATTCTTTCGCCATTTTCTCAAATGTGGCAATTGCTTCTGTATAATTCTCTAATGTTTCAAAAGCTTGTGCCATCGTATACAAAGATTCTGCAGCAGTATTGTAACTTTCATCTGTCCCAACGGCTTCATACAGTGCTTTAAAATTCTGATATTTAGCACGTTGTTGCTGAATGAGTTCACGGTTATTATGAATTTTTGCAATACCACTTTTGGCCTCATTTGCATAGTATCCAGTCGGATCAAGCTCAATAATTGCTTGATAATGATCATTAGCCTTGTCCCACTCATAAAATCTCTTATATATCATTGCTATCTGGTAATGAGAACGTTGTGCATATTTGCCATCCACGTCGCGGGCGATAATTTCCAGATACTGCATTATGGCTTTATCATACAATTGCTGTTGTTTAGACTTTGCTTTGGCTTTTTTTTCTGGATCATCTGATTGTGTGGATACAGCTTCCGCTTTGTCAAAAGTATCATCTGCATTTTGTATTTTGGCACTCAATGGAACAATATTAACGCCACCGATACATCCAACAGTTGTTAACATAAAAAAACCAAGTATGAGTATAATGAGATAACTTCGGTCCATTCTTAGAACCAAACCAGCTGTTAAACGGATCATTGTTCTTATCCTCCTCAGGAATGTAATCATTTTCTGTCAGTAAGTTGAAAAGATAACTTGTATTTTATCATGTATTAAAGTATATCAAAAACACAAAATTTGTCAAGAAATTTTTCAGTAGTCTTAAAACATGTTGACAAAATCAATCAATATTTGTAGAATAATCTAATAACAAATAGGATTTTATAGAATTCTTTAAGCAGATAGAATGGAGGAGAAAATGCCAAACTCAGACTATAAAATAGGGGTTGTGGGTGTAGGCAGGATGGGAGCAAACATCTCTCTACACCTAAATGACGAAGGTTTTAAAGTTGTCGCTGTTTATGATGTAGCAGGTGAAAGGGCAAAGGAATTGGCAACAGAAATTGGTGCAACTGCAGTAGATAAATTAGCACAAGTAACTAAACTTGCAGACTACATCATCACTGTTGTAACGGATGACAATGCAATGCGTCATATTTTTTCGGAAAATACTGACGACAGTCTACTCAAAAGCGCATCCGGTAAAGTGTTTATCAACTGTGCAACAATTAGTCCACAAGTACATATTGATATAGAAAGACTTGCTGCAAAACACGGGGCAGAAAGTCTTGAAGGATGTATGGCAAGTAGTATCACGCAAGCCCGAGAAGGGACACTTTACCTAATGTGCGGTGGCAAAAAAGAAACCTTTGACAAAGTTCACAACATTTTGGACGCTATGAGTGTCTCTTTGCGTTATATTGGCGAGGCAGGCAAGGCAGCCCAAGTAAAAGCACTGGTGAATATGGTCATGAATATTAACACTGCCGGATTGGCGGAAGGTCTCGGTTTGGGAGCTGCTTTAGGATTGGACCTGGAGATGCTGCAAGAAGTTTTCGCACAAACTGGAGCAAATTCTCGCGTTTTAGAAACTGATGGTGAAGATATGCAACTACGAGATCACGAATGCTACTTTTCCGCTGCACATGCATCTAAAGATTCTGGAATCGCACTTGACCTTGCAGAAGATGCTGGAATTAACCTACCACTTGCTCAAGCAACAAAAGACCAATATGACCGTATGATTGAATTCGGTTTAGGAGATTTAGACAAATCTGGTGTTGCAGAATTAACTTTCCCAGGACGCGGAAAAGACAATTAACACTCGTTTTGTAATAAGACCTAATGCGATTATTAGATTGCAGAATCGCGAAAGAAAATGATGAATGTCAAAAAGTACAAATAATGCGTCAATCAAGGGTGTAATTCTTGCAGGCGGATTGGGTACCCGTTTATACCCACTCACAAAGGTAACAAGCAAACACCTTCTGCCTGTGGGCAATGAACCGATGGTTTACCACACCATCAGGCTGCTTGTAGACACTGGAATCACAGATATTCTAATTGTAACAAACCCCGAATACGTAGCAGGCTTTGTAAAAGCACTTGGCAGTGGAAATGATTTTAACTGTGAATTTACATATCGGATACAAGAAGAAGCCAAAGGTATCGCACACGCCCTGGCGTTAGCTGAAGGATTCGCTGCAGGGGGACGCACCGCAGTCTTGTTGGGAGACAATATTTTTCAGGATTCTATCAAGCAGGTTGTATCGGACTTTCAAAGACAACAGAAAGGCGCGCGCGTCCTCCTAAAACATGTTGATGACCCAGAACGATTCGGAGTCGCAACTTTAAAGGAAAACAGAATTGTTTCTATTGAAGAAAAACCACAAATTCCTAAGAGTAATTATGCTGTCGTAGGTGTTTATCTATACGACTCATCCGTTTATGATATTATAAAAACTATCCAACCCTCACCCCGTGGAGAATATGAAATTACTGCTGTCAACAATGTCTATCTTGAACGTGGACAACTTGAATACAGCATCTTACAAGGTGATTGGGTTGATGCTGGCACTTTTGAATCATTCGCTAAAGCACATCAAATTATACTAAATCGGAAGGAGTAGCATTGAACGCTACACAGAAAACCTATTTGTCTATAGTTGTCCCTGTATACAACGAGGAGGAGAATGTCCGGCCACTCTATGAGAAAATACGGAAGGTGTGTGATACGATTGGAAGTACTTACGAAGTCTTGTTTGTTGACGATGGAAGCCAAGACAAAACTTTTGACGTACTCTCAGAAATGCGAGATACCTCCCCCAATCTGTCCGTAATACGTTTTCAAGAGAACGCTGGACAGACTGCTGCCATGGCTGCCGGGTTCAAGTATGCGCGGGGTGAACGGATTATCAGTATGGATGGCGACTTACAAAACGACCCGGCTGATATTCCGCATTTACTTGACAAACTTGAAGAAGATTACGATTTGGTATGCGGATGGCGGAAAGAACGACAGGATAAGTTTTGGTCGCGCCGTGTTCCTTCTGTCGTAGCAAATTGGATTATTGGTAAGGTTACAGGGGTAACAATCCATGATAACGGATGCTCACTGAAAGCATACCGTGCTGAGGTTATCAAACAGGTGCCACTCTATGGTGAAATGCATCGATTCATACCCGCAATGACAACAGTGATAGGTGCACGTATCGCAGAAATCGTCGTCAAACATCACCCAAGACGATTTGGCACAAGCAAATACGGCCTCGGTAGAATATGGCGTGTCATCCTTGACATCCTTGCCTTTAAACTGATACTCTCAGTTTTTGCAAGCAAATCTAATTCCGATAATACAACTTCAACGCATCAGACATATCGTAACCAATTGAATCCTAAGCTAAATGTCTACCGCATTACTGCTTTCTCAAGTCTAACTTTTTTCATTATAGGTTCACTATTGATTAATGCTACAAACATTGCAGCTCTTAGTTGTATCGGTTTAGGTATTTCGTTTATTATCATTGGATTGTTAACTGGATTTGCAATATCTTTAGCACAGCGAGATACTGTAGAATTGAGTGCCCTTGCACGATTTTTTGTTTTTCGTTGTGACAAAAGACCCATACGTTACTTTGGTCCTTTTGGAGCCTTCCTGTTTATATTGGGACTCATCCTTATATTTGGTTTTTTAGATCTTTGTATATTACTCATGTGTGGTGGTATTCTGATATTCGGTTGTGGGTTGTTTGGGGAAACAATTGTCTATGCTAATGCCAAGAGGGTTATAGACTATAAAGTAGAGATTTTTTTGGATGGAAAAAAAGATGTCAAGCGAACTGAAAACCTTTATTGAAGATTGGCGTACTGAATTTCCAGTAACAAAATCTTATGTATATATGAACCACGCAGGTGTTGCCCCAATATCCAGTAGAGTTCAGAAGGCAATGGTGGCATTTGTAAATGATGCTACCGTCAACGGAGCAGTTAATGTAGAAACTTGGGGTGAGACAGCTGAGTTGTGTCGTTCAAATGCTGCCCAACTTATCAACGCAGATGCGACAGAGGTTGCATTTATGAAAAACACCACACAAGGGATTCTCATCGCTGCCAATGGAATAGATTGGAATGATGGTGATAACGTTGTAACAACCTCGGTGGAATTTCCAGCAAATGTATATCCATGGTGGAGTTTGAAGGAGCGATATGGCGTTGAAACACGAATGGTGCCTGAACGAGAAGGACGAATACTTCTGGAAGACATTATTGCTGCTGTTGATGAAAAAACGCGAGTTGTTACAATCAGTCATGTGGAATTCGCATCCGGTTTTAGAAACGACATCAAGGCATTAGGTAAGATATGCAGTGAGCAGGATATCTGGTTCGTCGTTGATGCCATACAGAGCCTTGGGGCTATTGAGGTAGATGTGAAGGCATGTCATGTGGATATACTTGCAGCAGACGGTCACAAATGGTTGTTGGCACCAGAAGGGGCAGCGATCTTCTACTGCACTAAAGATAAACTGGAACGCATCATTAATACAAATGTCGGTTGGGCAAGTGTTGTGAACCCACGCGATTTTCTCAACTACGATCTCACGCAAAAACCGGATGCAACGCGTTTTGAAGAAGGGTCATACAATAGTGTAGGTTTATACGGACTTAATGCTGCTATAGCCTTGTTGATTGAAGTCGGTATCTCACAAATTGAGACACGACTCCTTCATCTTACGACACAATTAATTAATGGATTGATAGCAAAAGGTTATCGTGTGATAACACCAAGAGAAGAGACAGAACGAGCCGGAATTGTGGTTTTTGAAAATAACCAACACACACCAACAGAACTCTTTGAGTTGCTAAACAATCATAACATCATTACTGCAGAACGTGGAAGGGGGGTTAGAGTGTCACCGCATTTCTATAACACTGAATCAGAAATAGCACTATTGCTGGAGGTGCTGCCTGATGTATAGAGATCTAATAAAAAAAGACATATCAGGAAAAATGCATAAGCATCTTCTCCAATTTCATCTACGGTTAGTTTTCAGTTTTCTTATATGTATTGTAGGGTGCACGTTTCCAGGTAGCAAACAGGAAGCGAGTCGTATCCGCTTTTCAATACAAAATACACTCTCCATTGAAAGAAAAAACGTACCAATAGTGCTGACTTTAGAACAACTCCAAAAAGTTAGTCCTGATTTTTCTCTAAATGCGTATTCAGTTGTTACGGGTAAAGCACCACGAGAAACAGCGATACTAACCCAAGCAGATGACTTAGATTACGATGGAGAACGAGATCAGCTGATTTTTCTGATTGACCTTGATGCGGAAGAGACTAAAGAGTTTTCAATACTTTATGACCCAAATGTGAAGGCAACATTGACAATTGATGTCAACAAACAGACACGCGCTGGAATTTTCCCTGAACTCAATGTTACAGCAGCACTGGAATCAGACCTGATAGCATATTTGCTAAAACCAGATGGTGCTGTTATTGCTTACGGTAAAAAACGGCAAGAACTATTCAGTGTAGACACACTGTTTCAAAGTGAATTGGATTTTGGCAATGGACAACTCACACCAGAATTTAGAAACCATTTTCAAAGTAACATGATCACTTTGACACAAACGCCACAAGCATTAATTGTTGAAGTTATAGAACCTGAAAACCGGTGGGTAATACGTGACCTTGAAAATCAGGAGGACTATTACATCCGGAAAGAAAATGATCAACTCAATCTATCAAAGTCAATCGGTTTGTCATTAAATTCCCTCCTTGATCCAGAAGATACAATGACGGTCGCACTTTCACCGCAAGAAAGCCTCATAGGTTGTGGTGGATTTGCATTATGGAATAAGAAGCAACAGAAATTGATCCCAATTCCAAAAGAAGGGGATTATGTCAGAATACTCGCAAACGGTGCAATGCGTTCTGTGATACAACGAATTTTGCCATCTTGGGATATAAACGGTGAAACATTCCAACTGACATTAACGACTTATGTTTACGGAAGAAATCCTTGGATGGAACAAAATATCCATATCAATAAAACATCACCCGAAGATTATGCAATCGTTGTTGGTATACCAAAGTTAGACGGTACAAATGGGTATGATGATAAACAGAATATGTTTTGGAGCTGGGGGACAGACCCAAAGGGGACTCATCCCCTTGGTGTCGCATTGCTTTATCCGAAAACTCAGGAGGGTGTTATGATTGACACGGATGCTGCTCTGATGTCTATGATCTTCACCCCTAATGACAAAGGACATATCACTTATCGCGCATTAACTCTATGGGAAGGGGGTATCAACGGCGTGCAGACTGAATCAGCGTTCATGCAACAACTCCAACTTATGACAACAACAATGGAAAACCGACCAAAAATTAAGTTTTTACCCTTAGCCGAAAAATAATAAGTTCAGTCATAGCACCCACGGACGTACAATAGATGTTTTGCAATAGATGTTTAATGTAGAGTTAATTGTAAAATCTACCAAAAAATAACCTGCGATCTTAACGAAAAACTTGAGAAAACAGGCGAGAAGTCGTATAATATAATAGAGGATACGCCAGCACGGACCGGACACAAAGAAGATGCCATTATGTTAGACATCAACGACCTACTTGAGGCTTTAAAAACACGTGTCGAACAGTTTCCGGACCGAAGCGCGAAATGGTTATTAGAAAACACAGAGAACCTCCGCGGGTTACTCGAAATCATCGCCAGCGACATCGTGGAGTACCTTGATTTTAGTAAGGTCAAAATCAAGAGGACTACTTTTATCCCCGACAACCTGCGGGAACAAGAGTCTGACCTTGTTTATCTTTTACCCTTCCGCGACAAGGATAACACCGGGACGGCATCGGAGGTGCTGGTCTATATCCTGTTGGAGCATCAATCCACAGTGGATCGGACGATGGGGTTCCGTCTGCTGTTTTATATGTGTCAGATATGGGACAGCCAACGCCGGGAGTTCATGGCGAAAAACTTACCGAAGCGTGAGTGGCGATTTCAACCGATCATCCCGATCATCTTTTATACCGGTGACCAAAAATGGGAGACATTGCCTTCGCTGGAGACGTTGATGGACTTGCCGGAAGCACTCAACCGATTTGTCCCAAAATTTGATGCACTTTTGCTTGATGTCAAGCGCGAGGCTGATGAAACACTGCTACAGTCCAATCACCCATTCGGATGGTTATTGACAGTGCTGAAACAGGAAACTGCTGACATAGAAACTTTTATTGCGGCATTGCTGCGTCTCGGTGAGTATCTGCGTGGTCTCCCCGAAACAGAGAGTTCGGCGTGGCAACAGGTTATATATTATCTACACCTGCTTATTTTTTACCGGTGTCCGACTGATGAAAGATCGGTTTTAGACCAAATAGTTTCTGAAAACCATCCGTTTTTGGACATCTCAGAAAAGGAGAAACAACTCATGCAAAGCTCGGCAGAATATTACATACAACAAGGCATTGAACAAGGCATTGAACAAGGCGAAACGCGGAACAAACGCGAAAATATTCTCAAACTCTTACAACTCCGATTTCACAATGTA
>JAAXHO010000123.1 GCA_012270795.1 Candidatus Poribacteria bacterium | reverse complement strand
GGTTAGGAAACCGCAAATCAACGGTATGAATGCCATTAGGCATTCCCCGCCTACCGGATTAGGGAAAATTAGAATTGCCTAAATATCTTATTAATCTTCATATAAATGCTTTTACTTTTCAAGTGAGTTTCTAAAATTCCGAACTTATACCCTGTTTTGTAGTCTAATAGAACAAATATGGGATAGTTGTCTGAACCAGGATTTACCAAATCAACGGTATGAATGCGCGTATGGCATTCCCCGGGATTAGCAGATTTCCAAATCAAGAAATCAACGGTATGAATGCCATACGGCATTCTCCGGGATTACCTCATCAAGGATTTTTGATGTACTTTGATGTCAACTTTGAGAATGAACCTGTTGAGGAAAATCCTGGAAATCTGTAAATCTTGTAAATCCTTGTTCAGACATCAGAGGACGTAATGTATGTCTGTCGGGTTTCGTGCCTCTACCCGACCTACAGTTGAAAAGCAATGAAATTTAGTATCTAAAACTTAATAGTCCTGAGAATGTGATTAAACTTATTTGTAGGAATTATCGTCTAAAAAGGCGATTGTGGAAACGACAATACCACGAAAGCAATTTTGCCTTTTCAAACAAAGAGCGTTGGGAGTAGCATTAAATTTGGATAAGCCGTTTGGGGAGAGATATTGGTTTATCAGTATTTTCTATAAGGAATTTCAATATTATGATTAGTAGTACATCCACACAAAAATCACTTGTTGATGTTTTAAGAGATGGGAATTTGATATCGGAACAGGAATATCAAGAAATTCACGAGAAAATTCTTGAAGGGTGGGTTAATAAACCTGTGTATTCCGATATAGAGACGGAGGATTCTCCTGAGTCTGAGTCGCAAAAGTATAGACAGATATTGGATGAGATTGAAAAGGCGGGGGAATCAGAAGAGTCTATTATATCAGCGTATGTTTCTGATCGGGTGCTTGAGCTTGCAAAGAAGGGGCGCGATACTGGTTCGCCGATCATTCAGTTGGAAGAGGTTTCACCGGAGGAGGCTGCGCTCGAGAAGGTGCCGCCGAGTTTTGCGAATCGTAATAAGATAGTGCCACTCCGTCTTGAAGGTAAAGTGCTTACGATAGCGATGGCGGATGTTCAGGATGTCATGTTAATTGACGAAATAGAGTTTCTGACAGAGTGTGATATAAAGACTGCAATTGCTGATGAGGAGGAGATTTCAGAAGCGATTATCCGTTGTTATGGTAAGGATGCTGCCTCACTTTTGAGTGGGGGTATCAAGGGTCCGGTTGGTACAGCTGCGACAGTTGAACGTGGTCAGCTTGTGGACTTTGGTATAGACGAAAAGGATCTGAGTCAGGATCCGACAGTGATGAACGCTGTTGACCAGATGATTATTGACGCGGTGCGTGCGGGTGCAAGTGATATTCACATTGAGCCGTATCCGGGGGAGTTGAAGATTCGTTTTCGTGTTGATGGTGTATTAGAAGACCAACCGCAACCCCCCGCGTATTTGCAGTCAGCGATTACATCGCGTATTAAGATTATGGCGGGGATGGACGTTGCGGAGCGTCGTCGTCCACAAGATGGCAAAATTAACACAGAGATTGGCAGTTTGGGGGATCGTCAGATTGACCTCCGTGTTTCAACCGTTCCGACTGTTGCAACACAACATAGTGAAAGTGTCGTACTTCGTATCCTTGACAGGCAATCTATTGAATTTGGATTAACCGAATTAGGACTTACCAATGAGAATTACACACTGTTCCAACGTATGATTCATAAACCGCACGGTATCATACTTGCCACAGGTCCGACGGGTAGTGGTAAAACGACATCGCTCTATGCGTGCTTGAAAGAGATCAATACGCCCGAAGTGAAGATTATCACACTTGAAGATCCCGTGGAGTATGAGTTGGAGGGGATCAACCAGATTCAGGTCAATCCTGATATTGATTTTTCATTTGCGGAAGGTTTGCGTCATATTCTGCGTCAGGACCCTGACAAGGTGTTGGTTGGTGAGATTCGTGACTATGAAACAGCGGAGATGGCAATACACACTTCGTTGACAGGTCACCTTGTGTTCAGTACGCTTCACACGAATGATGCGCCGGGTGCGATCACGCGTTTGATTGATATGAAGGTTGAACCTTATTTGGTTGCGTCAACGGTTGAAGGTATTATTGCGCAACGCTTAGCACGTCGTGTCTGCAAATCTTGCCGTGAAATGTATCGTCCCAGTGCAGATGAAATTGCAGTTATCTTTAGGAATAATGGTGTGCATGTAGATGAGGACCTTGAGATACCGCGTGCGAAAGAGGGTGGTTGTAAGGAGTGCCGTGGAAGAGGTTACCGAGGACGAATCGGTATTTTTGAGGTGATATTTATGTCGGAAGAAATGCGTAATATGTCGCTTCAACATGCGTCAACATCTGAGCTTCGTAAGCTTGCGGTGAAAATGGGGATGAAGAGTCTACGTGAAGATGGCTGGCAAAAGGTCACTGCTGGACAAACAACGGTTGATGAGGTGCTTCGTCTGACACAAGAAGATGCGCATGAGTTTGATGAAGCTGAGTAGTGTATTTTAAGGAAGTGCCATGCCAAGATATCAATTTGAAGCTATCACGAATGCAGGAACGACGGTAAATAATACTCTAGAAGCGGACTCTCGTGCAGACCTGATTGCACAGCTGCAGCAGATGGGGTATTGGCCTACAAATATAGTTGAGGAGGGTGAGGTCCTTGAAACGCAAGCGAAACGTTTGTTTAGTATAGGTTCTCGGAAGATTAAGCCTGCAGAAGTAGAGTTTTTCACCTATCAGTTAGCTGCATTGATAAATGCCCATGTTGCGCTCCCCCGTGCAATAGAAGTTACGTTAGAACAGATCGCTAATCCCGAATTCCACAAGGTTATTTCTGGTGTTAAACAGAATGTTGAACAAGGTGCGACCTTTAATGATGCACTTAACCAACACCCGAAAGTATTCTCGGATCTTTATGTGAATATGGTGAAAGCGGGAGAAACCGGTGGTGTGTTAGGGGAAGTGTTGGAACGTCTTGCGGAATTTGCTGAACGGCAGCGTTTGTTGAGAAACCAGGTTGTTTCAGCACTTTTCTATCCAGCGATTCTTTTCTCGTTGATGATATTTTCGGTTACGGTGTTGATGATATTCGTTATACCTAAATTTACGACGATGTTTGAAGACCTTGGCGGTGATTTACCCTTACCGACAAGAATTCTCATTGGGATTTCGGATGCCCTTGGCACCTATTGGTGGTTAGGTTTATTGATTGCTGTTCCAGTGGGTATTTTGCTAAGAAATTACTTGCGTACTGAATCTGGACAATTACAATTTGACAAGTTGAAGCTGAAGTTACCGTTGCTTGGGTCTATATTTAGCACGTTTGCTATTGTGCGTTTTACCCGCACTATGGCAACACTTCTGGAGAATGGCGTGCGGATGCTGCCTGCGTTGCAAGTCGTTAAAGATACGATTGGTAATAAGGTATACAGTAATATAGTTGCTGAAGCCGAAAGAGAGGTAGAACAAGGTTCTACGTTGTCACGTGAGCTTGAAAAAAGTTCTGATTTTCCGACACTTGTGACACACATGATCGCTGTGGGTGAAGAGTCTGGTGAACCGGTGACGATGCTAAAAAAATTGTCAGAATATTTTGATATGGAGATCAGGAAGAATTTGGAACGTGTGACTGGGTCTATCGGTCCGTTAGTGATTTTGTTTATGGGTTTGCTCATCGGTTTTATTGCTGTTGCGATGATATTACCGATATTTGAAGCGAATAAATTGATAGGGGGTTAGGTTGTTATTTTTGATGTATCCAGTTCAGATTTTTCTAAACTATCATGTAGATTATATGTCTAAATAGAAATAAGTTTTGATTTATTGACAGTATTAACAATAGTCATTACTGTCAAAGTAGACTTTTGAATGACTATAAGGAGTAGAAACAAATGTTCAAACAAATGAGAACAGACGAATCCGGATTAACATTAATAGAGTTGACGATTGTAATTGCGATTTTAGGTATTTTGGCCGCGTTTATCGCACCACAGGTCATAACTGCAATTGACGATGCAAAAGTTGGAAAGGCACAATTGGAAATTGCTAATATGGGAACAGCACTTACTAATTATATGCGTGATGTTGGTACCTATCCATCCACAGAAGAAGGATTAGATGCGTTGTGGCGTGCACCGAGTGATGCTTTAAATTGGGGACCTGAACCATATCTTACAAGTCCAATAACTAACGATCCATGGGGGAACGAATATCAATATAGGTATCCCGGCACCCATTATGGGGTTCCTTATGATCTATTCTCTTATGGTAAAGATGGAAAAGTGGGTGGAGAAGATTTAAACAAGGACATTACAAACTGGGTTGAAGAGGAAACAGAGGTTAATTGAAGCAACGTATTTCTGTTGAGGATATGTGCATGTTAAGTTATAAGCGAAAACCTCTTGGGAAAAGTACGGAACATGGTTTCAGTCTTATGGAGATCATGATAGTCTTGTCAATTATTGCTGTATTGTCAACTGTCTCCATGCCAGTAATGCGTGGTTTTGCTGCGTCTCGTCGGTTAAAATCATCTGCACAATCCATTGCTGATACGTTTTCTTATGCGCGTGACATGGCAATCACTGAACGGACTACGCATTTGGTCGTTTTTGATGTAGATAACAATAGGTATTGGTTGGCATCCAGTGAGACGTTTGATGTGCAGAATCCGATAGCATCAGCGGGGAGAGTTGCGGCGACAACATCAACACCACAAGGTCAACCTGTGGTATCTCGAACAAGTGGTGTCATGGGAATTGCTAAACCCTTGAACGAAGGTATTACCATCGCAGCGTTGTCAACAACGAACAACGGGGTTATACAAAATCTAACGACTGGTGTGGATTACGTATATTTCACACCGACAGCGACCTCAGTGAATACTGTTGTGTATTTACGGAATGTGAGAGATCACTTTATTGCGGTTAATGTTGAGGCATCAACAGGACGTAACAGTATCCAACAGTTATCATCGGAGGAGATTCAAACCTTAGGTTTAGCGAATGATCTGTAAGATGAAGTGGCGAATTCTTTCCTCAAGTGAAGAAGGTTTTACCCTTGCTGAAATCCTTGTGACAATAGCGGTTATGGCGGCGATTTTTCCTGCGTTGTTGAAGGTTTTTAGTGATACCTCACGTAATGTCGCGCTATCAGATAATCGAATTACGGCACTCTATTTGCTGAAATATCAGATGGCACAAATTGAGATGCAGGGTTATCCGGAACCCGGGCAATACAGTGGTGAATTTGGTGAGAATTCCCTATTCCAATGGCAGTCGTCCGTAACAGATATAGATTCGGATGTAATAGAAGGATTGCGGATGGTTGAGTTGACAGTGCTTTGGGAACATTTGGGTAGGACGCGATCCATCGGCATGCTGACCTATATGGCGGATCGTGAAATACAACAGGGACAATGACAACAGAGATGAAATTTACTATGAAAAAACTTTTTATACGAAGTGAAAGCGGTCTAACACTTGTTGAGATGCTAACGGCAGTTAGTATTATTGTGATTATGGGGGGTTCCACTTACGCGGTATTTAATTCAGCGGTAAATTCCTATCAGCAGACACAATCTAAGGTGCTTCAAGCACAACGTTGTCGTGTTGCTCTGGACACGATTAGTACCGATTTAAGCCAGATGCAGGCAGACACATCGGACGAGTTGTTGGCACTTTATTCTGAAGATGTTCCAACAATGTCAGGTGACCGGGACATTCTCAGTATTATAACTATAGTGAAAACGGATATTGATGTGTTTACTGCGCAGTTGGATGCACTGAAGGAAGGGACGGTGACAAACACACCTCCGTTGAGTGATGTAAGACGTGTTGCGTACTATGTTGGTCCGAAAGTGCCGATAGAAATGCTGCAAAGTGGCGTCGGTGTTCCATCGCCTGCTACAGGTACACTACAACCTGGACAGGCAGCATCTTGGGAAGTTGAAGAACTCGCGCTCTACCGTATTGTAACAACCGGACTCAACCCCGAACTTGTGATAGAGTCAATGCATTCAGGTTCAATTCCAACAGTAGATGAAAATGGTGTTGAGATTTACTATAAACCTGATGTGCTTATTGACGGCATAATCAATTTTGACCTGAAGTATCTTGATGAAGAAGCACAAGTGTATGACACGTGGGATCAGACAGATGTTATACCGACAGCAGTTCAGGTGCTGGTTTCAGTCATTGATGATGAGAGACAAACATCTGCAGCGAACCAAACAACTGTTGATGAAACTACAGGATTAGTTCAAGGTGTGTTAACACAGTCCACAATGGTGTATTTGCCTGCGAGTGCAAATAACGCTCAATAGTGAATTGGACATGTAGGTCGGGTAGAGCGTTAGCGAAACCCGACATGATAACCACAATCAATACATGTCGGGTTTCGCTAACGCTCTACCCGGGGAATGCCAATAAGGCATTCATACCGTTGATTTGGACCTACGATGTATACTAATAATGCAAAATTATAGACAGGTTTTGGAAAAACATAAGAGAACAGTTAAAAGATTTTCATTCAGCGAGAATAAACAGAGAATCAATGGGAAAATGAGATGCTAACAGGTAAGTTTGGCTTGCGTGACACATCTGGGTTATCGCTTATATCAACGCTTTGGATTTTGACGATTCTTTCTGTATTGGCGATGCAAATGCTGTATTCATTTAACCTTGAAAACAAGGCACAAGGAAACTTCATAGATAGGACGAAGTATCATTACGCGGCAAAATCGGGGTTTGAATGGGCACTTGCGAAATTGCGGACAGATGAGACCAATTTTGACTCGCTTGGAGAAACCTGGGCACAACCGATCCAACAGCAAATTGACGATATGATACAAGTCGGTAATCCATTAAACTATGAAGTTACCATCACGGATGAAGGTGCAAGAATCAACATCAACACAGTAAATGAGGAAATTCTACGCAATGTGCTGTTGTTATTAGGTGTTGAACCTGAAAACAATCCAACGGGTGATCTTGCGGCACGTATTGTAGAGGGGCGACCGTATAGAACGGTGCGTGATGTTTCACGTGTTGAAGGGATGACTTATGAGATACTCTATGGCTTGCAGCAACAAGCAGCGGTAGAGGAGGAGATGGAGGAGGAAACAGAGGCAGCTCTTCCCCCAACGCTCACAGCAACGAGTATTGGTGGATTAGTAAATATTGCGACAGTGTATTCAGTTGATGCGAACACAGATACTAACGGACAGCAACGTGTGGATTTGAACTCAGCAAATGCACAGCAGATCAGTCAGATCCGTTCCAACAATAATCAGACAGTTTTCTCACAAGGTGAAGCCAATGCTATCATTCAGCAGCGGACTTTCAATCAACTTTCAGCCTTGTTAGATGCGCAAGCAGTATCTGACAACGTATTCAATAACATCAGAAATCGGATAACAGTTCAAGACACTGGCGGCGGTGATGAAGAGAATCAACAAGGCCCTTCCTTAACCAATATAAACACTGCGGATGATGATGAGCTTGAGGATCTACAAGGGATTGATGCAGGAATTGCAGATCGGATTCTATCCCACAGAGATACTGTCGGTCAGTTTCAAAACATTGATGCGGTTAAGGATGTAAAAGTTATTACAATCAATGAATTGGCAGGAATTGTTGATAAAATAACGATTAAGTCAGAACAAAGGATAGAAGGATTAGTTAACGTCAATACAGCACCTTTGGAAATCCTACAGTTACTACCAGGTATGGACCAGGCAAAGGCACAAGCCATTATTACGCGCCGAGAAGAGGAAAATGAGGAACTGCAAAATTCTTATGAGGAACCCATACAAGGTAACCCATTCAGTGACATCGGGCAACTTCTGGATATTGAAGAAATTGACGATCAAACGTTCCGTCAAGTCATTGATTGGGTCACTTATCGTTCCAACGGCTATCGCATTCAATCCAATGGAATAGATCTTAATGGTAAGGTGATTGCAACTTGTCTCGGCATTGTTGAACGTAGTGCAAGCCAGTTGAGTGTTCCGTATTGGCGACAAGACTAATAAAGACTAAAGCAAGACTTTCAAACAGGAATAAATAAATGACAAAAGATCAGGTCATATCAATAGATATCGGTAATGCGTCTATAAAGATATTGCACATAGAAAAGGTTGCAGGTGTCTTACGTTTAATAGGTGCGGGTGTAACCTCTAATCCTGACCCAGATAATCCTCAGCAAGTTGCTGGAGCAATAAAAAAGTTGTGGAATCAACTGGGCATCAAATATAACCTCTTCAACAAACATCGTATAGAGATTGGAATATCCCTCCCCCGTGGTTTTGTCGTAACGAAACGTTTGTCTAACCTACCCCCCGCGACGCAAGAGGCGCAATTACCTTCCATGGTGGCGATGGCAGCTGAAACGGAGTTGCCATTTCCAGTACAAGATGCGATTTATACATATCACGATATTCAACGGTCACCGGATGCATTATCTGTGGAATTGGTGTCAACAAGACGTGAAACTGTTGGGCGTTACATAGATATTTTGAAAGAAGGGGGCATTTCACCTACTGCGGTGATACCGTCTATGTATGCCATATCTGCAGTTGCACATAACTCGTTGCCGAACAGTGCGGAACGGACAATTATTGTGGACATTGGTGCTGGTAACACAGAGTTCTGCTTGATGTATGGTAATAAGCTGCAGTTTTCGCGTAGAATTTCAGTGAACGGTGATCAGTTAACCGAACTCTTTGAAACGGAGATGGAGTTGGAAACGGAAGAAGCCGAACTGGAAAAGCGACAAGTTCCTGCCGATCAAACACCAACGCGTACGTGGTCAAGACGTTTCATTGCTGAGCTTGTGCGTTCTATAGCGGCTGCTGAACGTGAAGTTAACGGTGGTGGCCCGATGGAAATCTCCGAAATCCGATTATGCGGTGGCGGTGCACAGGTTCCAGAATTAGCACAAAATTGTCAACAGCAGCTACAGATACCCACCCGGGTTTGGAATCCACTTCTTGCTGGTGCGTTGGATACAACATCACCATCTATACCATCAATTGAATCTTACGGTAACAGTTTAGCCATACCTTTAGGTGTTGGGGTTCACCTTCTTGAAACAGAAAAACCTGTCTCTCTGATACCGAAAGAGGTTGGTGAAAAACGGGCGGAATTCGGTCGTAAACGTCAACAGGTACTTGCAGCAGCAGCAAGTGGAATAGCAATACTGACTATTGTGTTTGGTAGTTTGACTTGGAGTAAGACGCAAAGTTCAAAAGCTGATAAGTTGGATAGAGAAATAGCGAATATAACGCAGGAACAAACACTGGCAAACAAACAGCTTACACTTGACCTTGTCGTTGCGGACAAATTGACGCATCAAATTTCTCCTGTAGACATTTTACACACACTTAGCACGCTCTTTAATGATAGAACTAAAATTGCTTGGAGGACATTTGAAGTCAAGAATTTAGATGACCTGACAAAGACACGAATTACATTTAATGTACGAGCGAATTCTAACGACTCTATAATTTCAATGGATCGGTCACTTCGTAATTCTAAGTTGTTCAGCAAAATTGAAACGGGTGAGACGACAACGACAGGGGATCCACGTAGACCGACGTTTGAAGTTAAGATTAGTTGCCAAATTGATAAAACTGCTATCCAAAAGTTTGCACAAAAACGAAATCCTAAACCGGTTATTGAATTCATTAAGGTAGAACCGGAAAACGAAGATGCAAATTTAGAAGAGGTGAACATTTCTCCACCTCAGAATAGAGAAATCTCAAATGAAAACGTTGAAGAGGATAGATAAAAACAAATTCTGTTCATCGGTAAGAGATACAGCAAATAAGCTAAATTAAGCAAGGAAATATTAAAGTGAAATTAGATCTCCAACTCACAACACAATCCAAGCTATTACTCGGTGTGCTTTTGCTTGTGCTCATCATAGCAGTAGTAACCCAATTGGGGCCGGGCATCTACGGTATGATTGCGAATCCTGATATAAAGACGAAACAGATGGAATTGCAGAAGTCAAAGGATTTGGTGTATGCATCAAAGATTCTGAAACCTATAGAATCGGATTTATACCAGAAAACGGGGATTGCTGACGGTGGCAAAACTACGTCTATTTTTGAAGAGAATTTTCCTGAGACGGTTATCCGTGAAAAGATCAATGGCATTATCAAACAGGCAGGAATTCCACAGAACTACCAGATGAATATGGAACCTGTTCCTGGGCGGAGATCAGAGAAAATTTCTCCACAAGCCCGGCGGAATTTAGTCGTGTTTCTGTATCAGAGACATTTGGAATCTGAACGAGATGCTATCAAAACCGAGATAGAATCTGCGCAGCAGGATACACAAGCACTTGATGAATCTGAATATGAGGATGAATCGATGGGTATGTTGTTGAATGCCTGGTTAGAGGAAGAAGATGAAGGTGAAGAGAAAGAGGTTGACAAAGAGAAACCTGACGAGAACAGGGACGAATCAGAAGAACCTTCTAACGATGAAGATAAGAAGGATGCGGACAAAGACAATGAGGTTGCAACCGAAGACGCTGACGAAAATAAGACAGATGAGGAAGATAAGGAAATGGAACCTGAAGAATGGAAGTACGTTTCTTTACCCGAATCAATCCCTGGTTCTATTCGGATAGAGTTGATTGACCTTATTTTGTCCATATCGGAGCAACATTTAGTCGGTGCTGAAAAAGTCCTTTTTGCGAATGAATTCTTCAAAACACAAACGGCGGCATCGTCAGGATTTTTGGGTATCGGGGCAAAGGAAGCAACAACCGCGTATAACTTTCAACGAGATAGCAAGATATTAGCAAAATTTACTAATCTACTTGACAACCATAGTGAAGTGCTGAACAAGAAGAATTTAACATCAGACTTACAGGATTACTTTAGTATGATCCAGAAACAAGTTTCGGAACTTACCGATAAATTAGAGTTAGCACAGACCTCCTATACACCTGAAAGTTTCACCATAAAAATAAAGTTCACAACGGAAATAGATAAGCTTATTAACTTGAATCGTTTGATTGAAACGAAATCGAAATGGTTGATGGTGAGAGACCTGCAAATTTCCGCTGATAACAAAGACAATAAAATACTTGTGGAAGTCCTTTTGATTGCGAGGGTTTATCAATGATATTATCTTGTGTTAGAGTAGTATGTCCGAAGTGGACACAAAAACTTAGTTTAATCTTATTTATCTTGTTCAGTATCTGTTTGATGACGACCTTCCCAAGCGATTTGTATGCGCAACGCGGTGAAGGGACGATGGAAGTTGCGGAAACAGATGAGGAAACTGGCAGACCGATAAGATTTAACTTCAACTTTACAAGCCAAGAGTTGAAAAACCTGTTTGAATGGTTGTCACGAGAAACTGACCTAACGATAATTGCAAGTGAAAATGACATATCGGGCAAGCGGTTTTCTCTGATTAACCTGAATAACGTAACACTTGATGAAGTCATTGAAAAGATCAAGACAGTGCTTGCACAGTATAATCTAACCTTTGTTAGAATTGATAGTACCCTCCTTGTGACAACGTTTGAAAAAGCCACTGTAATGAATGTTCCGGTGAATATAATCCAGGCGGTCCCGGAACAAGTAGAGATGACAGATGAGATTCGAACGTACATCATCCAGTTACAAAACGCGGATGCATCTGAACAAGCGAATTTGCTAAAACCGTTGTTGAACAGACAAGCCAATATATTTGCTGATGCGATGACAAACGCACTTGTTATCACTGATGTTTCCTCAACTGTAAGAAGAATCGTCTCAATCCTGCAATTTGCTGATGCGGGTGAACAGTTTCCATTACAAATTGCGGTTATCCCTTTAAAATTTGCGGAAGCTTCTTCATTAGAGAAAACTCTTAACCAAGTTTTTCAGGAAGAGGACGGTGAGAAAAAAACACAAGAAGGTTTAACGGTTATTGATGCTGAACAGATAAGGGAGGCAATTGAACAGGGATTAGGCGTTGAACTGATTGAAGGTACAATTAAGGTGTATGCAGATGAGAACTCTAACACCCTCATTATCAAAGCGACTGAAGACAACCTTATTATTCTCAAGGAGATTATTAATCATCTTGATTCTGGCCCAACGAGTGAGACAGAGATAAGGACCTACCGTCTAAAGTTTGCCTCAGCCGAGGACGTTGCTACAACGCTTGAAGAGATTATCACCGGTGAAGAAATTCAAGATGGTAGAAGAAGTTTTGATAGAGAGGATATTCTACGGTTGATGAGGGAGCGGCGTGAACGTGGTATCACAGAGGATATCTTTCAAGGTATTGTCGGATTAGTAAATATCTCTCGTAATGATCGTCTTAATATTCTTGTCATATCATCAGATCCCCGTAATTATACGATTATAGAAAAAATAATCAATGAGCTGGATCAGGCAGAGACACAGGAAGAGATCAAGATGTATCTCCTGAAGTTTGCGAATGCAGAACAACTCTCCGCTAATTTACAGGACCTTTTTGAGGGGGGCAGTGCTGGTGCGGACCGGGATAGACCTTGGTGGGAACAGGTTAACCGTGAAGCAACAGAAGGCGGAGGTTTCGGTGTTCAAGGTGATGTGCATATTGTCTATGATATTAGACTAAATGCCTTGCTAATCTCAACTGCTTCACAGAATTTTCAAATGATTGATGAGTTGATCAAGAAACTTGATGTTAGCATCCCTGAACAGGAGTGGGGCACTAAGATTTTCTACCTGAAATATGCGGATGCAGAAAACGTTGCGAATCTGCTGAATTCACACTTCGGCGGTAGCGCAGGTACCAGCGGTCGTGGTCGCGATGATTTCTGGTGGGTACGTAGTCGAGGGTCTACTTCCGCACAAACACAAGGGTCATTAGCGGGGAATGTTTCGGCTGAACCTTTTGCGAATCTGAATGCCGTTATCGTATCAACAGGTACAAAACGCAACTTTGATATGATAGAAGAATTTATCAAACAGATTGATGTGCCGATTCCAGAAGAACAGCGGGAGATCACTGAGACAATTCGGCTTGAATATGCAACTGCTGATGCAATTTCACAAGTGCTCGCTCAAGTTTGGCAGGAACAGCAAGCAGAAGATGAAGGTGGTGGTGGCGGTTTTGGTAGATTTTTTAGCTCAGTATTCGCAGGTGATGAACCTGTAGATATAAATTCGTTGTTTGGCAAAGTTACAATTTATGCTGACCCAGATACCAATTCGTTGGTTGTCACGACTCGTCGCCGCTATATGGAACAGGTGAAAGCCCTCATCAAACAGTTGGATTTTGTGCGTGGACAAGTGCGAATTGATATTAAGATACTTGAAGTTACGCTTGATGAAGCGACAAAACTGGGAATAGAAGCGACACTCAATGAACGCAAACTTGGTGGTGTAGAACTCAGTCCGACGAATCCGCTTATTGGGAGTGCGGATGCAGAACTCGGTCTTGTGCAAGAAATTTCTGGGTTTAACTATAGTTTGGTGACTCGAGAATATATGGTGCTGCTTCATACGCTTATGCGTGAGAACAAAGTCAGAACGCTTTCTACACCCACGATTATGACACGTGATAGTCGTCCAGCCACATGGAGCAGCGGTCGCCGCATTCCATACCTGCAGAGTGTAGACACGAACAGCATCCTTGGTGAAACTGCGACCCAACCGTTGTTCAACTACGATTTTATTGACCCACCTGTCGGTATCAACATACAACTTACACCCTATATCGCAAAATCTCAAGTAGGTGAAGATGGCAAGCGTACCATCGGCTTAGATATTACAAATATCAGTGCCAGTAACTTCATTGAGTTTACTGACTTTAATGCTCCGATTACGGATGATAACTCATTGAGTGTCTATATTGATGTAGAAGATGGACAGCAAATTATCGTCGGCGGCATTATCCGTAAAAAACAGAAAGAGGTGGAAAACAAAGTTCCAATACTTGGTGATATACCATTGCTCGGTAGACTCTTCAAAAGTACAGAAACCGAAATCCAAGATACAGAAATAGTCTTTATTATTACCCCTCACATCATAGATATTAAAAATCCAGATGACCTTGAAAAATTAAAAAAGACAGACGAGAAATGGTTTAGAAATGGGAAATCAAATTTACAGGAATCTATCAAATAATTACTTAATACCGTTGAGGTTACTATCCACTTAGAATGAAAACGAGGAAATTGTCAATGATAAGAAAGTTTTTTGAGTTTTTGAATGCATTTTCACGACACCATAGCAAAATATGTATTATTGCTTTGCTTAGCCTCGGCTTGTTCGTTCTAATTCAGGGAGATCTGTACGCGCAACGTGGTGAAGGGACAATGGAAGTTGCGGAGACAGATGAAGAAACAGGTCGCCCCATACGTTTCAACTTCAACTTTACCAGTCAAGAACTGAAGAACTTGTTTGAATGGTTGTCTCGTGAAACTGATCTAACTATCATTGCAAGTGAGAACGATATTCAAGGTAAAAGATTTTCACTGATTAACTTGAATAACGTCACATTGGATGAAGTCATAGAGAAAGTGAAAACAGTTCTTGCGCAGTATAACCTAACATTTGTTAGAGTGGATAGCACTCTACTTGTCACGACCTTTGAAAAAGCAAAAGTGATGAATGTGCCGGTAAAAATCATAGAGGCAAATCCTGATCTGGTTGAAATGACAGATGAAATTCAGACTTACATCATCCAATTGTTAAATGCATCTGCTACAGAACAGGCAAATGTACTGAGACCTCTGTTAAATAACCAAGCTAACATTTTTGCGGACGCGATTACGAATGCACTGGTGATTACGGATGTGTCATCCAATATCCGGAGAATCGTTTCTATTCTACAGTTTGCAGATGAAGGCGAACGTTTTCCGCTAAAGGTTGCTATAGTTCCATTAACTCACGCAAACGCTTCAGATTTAGAGAGGACGCTTTCAAACGTATTTGACGCAGGCGATGACGAAGATGAAAAGAAAATACAAGAAGGTACAACAGAAATTGATGCAGAACAGGTTAGGCAGGCCTTGGAACAAGGTTTAGGCGTTGACTTGATTGACGGAACGGTTAAAGTCATTGCTGATGAAAACTCAAACTCACTTATTTTGAAAGCATCCGAAGAGAACTTGATTATATTGAGAGAGATCATACGTCATCTGGATATAGGCTCAACACTTCAGACAGAGATACGTACTTATCGTCTTCAATATGCTTCAGCAGAGGAAGTGGTTAATACACTTGAAGAGATAATTACGGGTGAAGGGTTACGCGGTGATGGTAGAAGAAGTGTTGACAGAGAAGATATTTTGGAGCTGCTTACCTATCGAAGCAATGATGTAAGTGTTGATGACATCTTTCACGGTTTTGTCGGTTTAGTTAACATTTCACGTAATGATCGCTTGAACATTGTCATTGTTTCGTCGGATCCCCGTAATTTCCCCACCATTGAAAAACTTATTGAAGAACTGGATCAGGCGAAAACTCAGGAAGAAATCAAAATGTATTTCTTAGAGTTTGCCAACGCCGAAGCACTTGCGACACTTTTGCGAGACCTCTTTGAAGGTGACACTGGCGGCAGTGATCGGGATCGTCCTTGGTGGGACTGGGACAGAGGTAGTGACTCGTCTGATGGGAGCGGTTTTGGTGTTCAAGGTGCGGTGCATATTGTTCATGATGTCCGATTAAATGCGCTACTTATTTCAACTTCAACACAGAATTTTGCATTGATTGACGATTTAATAAAGCAGCTTGATGTGAGTATACCTGAACAGGAATGGGGAACGAAAATATTCTACCTGAGATATGCTGATGCTGAAAACGTTGCGAACCTATTGAATTCACATTTTGGTGGTAATGCAGGTAGCAGCAGTAGCGGTAGAGGGTTCCGCGGAGATGATTTTTGGTGGCTTCGCAATCAAGGGACATCTTCACAAACACGCGGTTCCTTGGCTGGTAATGTAACGGCTGCACCTTTCGTTAATCTGAATGCCGTAATTATTTCTACAGGTACACAACGTAATTTTGAAATGATCGAGGACTTTATCAAGCAGATTGACGTGCCGACACCTAAAGAACAGCAAGAGATAACAGAAACAATTCGGTTAGAGTATGCGACTGCAGAATCTATTGCACAATTATTGGCTCAAGTGTGGCAAGACCCGCAAGCGGAAAACCAAGGTGGCGGTTTCGGGTTTGGCCCCTTCTTCAGGATGTCTTTCTCCAGCAGCGAAGAACCTGTTGATGTGAATTCCTTGTTCGGTAAAGTTACAGTCTATGCGGATCCAGATACGAACTCACTAATTGTCACAACACGTAGCCGTTATATGGATCAGGTGAGAGCCCTCATCAAACAGTTAGATTTTGTGCGTGGACAAGTACGCATTGAGATAAAGATTTTGGAAATTACACTCGATGAAACGACAAAACAGGGAATAGAGACAGCATTGTTTGAAAGGAGACTTGGCGGGTTAGAACTGGGACCGGACAATCCGCTGATCGGTGAAGCGAACTCGGAACTTGGATTGGAACAGGAAATCTCTGGTTTTAACTACAGTTTGGCAACGCAAGAGTATATGGCACTGTTGCACACGTTGATACGGGAGAATAAAGTGAGAACCCTTTCTTCACCGACGATTATGACGCGTGATAGTCATCCTGCGACTTGGAGCAGTGGTCGGCGGATACCTTACTTGCAGAGTGTAGACACGAACAGTATTCTTGGTGAAACCGCGACACAACCGCTTTTCAACTACGATTTTATTGACCCACCCGTTGGAATAAACATTGCACTAACGCCTTATATTGCCAAATCCCAAGCGGGAGAAGATGGGAAGCGGACAATCGGTTTAGATATAACGAATATTAATGCCAGTAGTTTTATTGAGTTTACTGATTTTAATGCACCGATTACTGACGATAATTCGCTGAGTGTCTATATTGATGTAGAAGATGGACAGCAAATTGTCGTCGGTGGCATTATTCGGAAGACGCAGAAAGAGGTAGAGAACAAAGTTCCCATTCTGGGTGATATACCATTACTCGGTAGGTTATTCAAAAGCACGCAAACCGAAGTTCAAGATACAGAGATTGTTTTCATCATAACGCCTCACATTATAGATATTAAGAATCCGGATGACATGGAGAAGTTAAAACAGAAGGATGAGGACTGGCTAAAAGGTGGGAAGTCAAATCTACAGGAATCCATCAAGTAGTTCTCCCTACCGAATATCCCGATATATTCTCGCCAGACGTTCCAATGAGAAACCGCAATGATATAATCCTGTGATATACCAGTTCTTTAAAGTTGTGCGGATGATTCCGTTGGTCTCCCATCGTCGTGCAGAGATATGGATATGAGGTCTGATCATTCTTGTTTTACCCAATCGGCGTAATCGCTTTGAAAATCCGAGTTCTTCCATAATTGGAACATCTGGAAATCCGCCGATGCGTTGAAATATATCTCGTCTCACGAAAATACCACTATCACCGTAAAAGACCTTTAGATACTTTCCTCGCATATCTGCGGTCATCTCAATTAAGCGGTATAGTATGTTTTTTCTGTCAATCTTTTGGAGAAACCCACCGCCTACATATCCCCATGATAATGCGGTTTCAACTGCATTCAACGCTCCCGGTTCAAGCCAGACATCTGCATGTAAAAAAAGGAGAAAATCACCTGATGCAATTGAGGCACCAGCATTCAGTTGTTTTGCCCGTCCGCGTTGAGATGCCACGACCTTTCCGTACTTTTCTGCAATATTCACAGATTCGTCCGTACTTCCACCATCTACAATAATAAGTTCGTGGTTTACCAATTCTGGCTGAAGTCGTGAAAGGGTTTCATCCAATATTTTGGCTTCGTTCAGGATTGGAATGATGACAGAAATCATGGCTTTTTCTATTGATCATATAATACCATTTCTAATTGAAAATGTCTAATTATGGTGAATTATTGAAATAATTATACAACTCTTCTGTAGGAGTGACCTTTGGTCGTGACCGTGCGGTCTCTTCTGTAGGAATGACTTCCCGGTCGCGACCGGGAGGTCGCTCCTACAGAAGAGAGACCTCCAACCAGCGGTAAAAGTGAAATTCCTTAATGGGACAATTTTAATTAGAATTGGTATAACTTTTTGGCATACTGATTTAGTGCTAAAATTGGAAAGACAGAGGCATAGATAGGGTCGCTGTATCCGCCAATGATCTCCCAATAAATACCGACGCAACTCTCTTGCCAGGAGCCGTTTTCTCTCTGATGTTCAAGCAGGAATGCAATCCCTTTTTGTGCTGCGGTGTTTTCTGCATTGACAAGTAGCAAAGCCTGGGTACACCACGCAGTCTGTTCAACTGTGCTTTCAGATGGATTACCGAACATATCTTCTCCCCAACCACCATCAGGGTTTTGTGCCTGTTCTAACCAACCGACACCTTGTGTGATTTCTGGCACTTCTGCATAACCTGCTTTGATAAGTGCGATAAGGGCGCAGGCAGTTCCGTAAGTGTGTTTTGCTAACCAGAGATCGTCCCAAAATCCGTCCTTATGTATGTTGGCACGTAGCCATTGTATTGCACGTTTAACTGACATGTTGTTGTTGCCGTGTGTCAATAATGCTTCGATCGCATGGGATGTGATGCTAACACATCCGACATCACCTTGTCCGGGTTGGTATGTGCTCCAACTTCCATCTTTACCTTGGTTCTGTTTCAACCATTGAATACCCCGATGTATAGCGTTTTTAGCACTTTCGGAGGATAGATTTGCGCGAATTATTGCGAGTGTTGCTAAAGCGGTATCATCAGCATCGGTGGGAAGTGCGCTATCGGTCATGCCTGAAAATGCCCATCCCCCATCATCATTTTGATGTTCCACAAGCCACTGCGCTGCTATTTTAATTGCCTTGATGGTTTCTTTGCTGTTTTTGTTGACCTCAGTCAAGGCAATGATGCTAAGTGCAGTATCCCACACATTGAGATTAATTGCTTCTCTACAACCACCATCTGGGTTTTGAGTAGATTGTAACCATTTTATACCGTTCTGAATAAAATCGGATATTTCAGGTTCAGTTCCCGCGTATTTGTCATATTCTATCAGTGCCAAAACCGACAGAGCAGTGATATAATTCACACGAAACCAACTACCATCACTTAGCACACGGGTCTTTAACCACTCAACCAAAGCATTTAGGATGTCAGGACGTTTGGTTGTGTTGAGTTCTATTAAGATAAAAACAGGGACTAAGGTGTGTTGTTCCGCAATAAACAGGTCATCAAAAAGGGGAGTGTTGAATAGGTCAACGGGGGGAAGTATGTTTCTCGGTGGTTTTAATTTTTCACGCAGTATCGGGATGTGTGTTAGGAATTTCACTATTTTCATCAACGGTAGCGCGTTCTTGGACATAGTTAATTTATGCCATTCAAAAAGGTTAAAGGATGCATAGGCAAGTTTGATCAATGCTAAATCAAGGGGATATTGAGGGATTTGAGTTATCGTATTCTGGAGTCGAGGGTCGGGTGTGTCATTATCTATCTGTTCTAATATCAACCGGACAAATTGTGTTGCGGCGTGATTAGATTGATTCGCAGTGTCCAGTCCCCATGCTCCATCGTTCTTTTGTGTGTTTATGAACCAATCAATCAAATTCGTGTCAGGCGTGTTTCCTTGTGCAAGTTGGATCCATGCATAGGCACAAGATGGAAAAGTGCTTGAGGAGAGTTGTCCTTCAAAGTTACCCTTGGGTTGTTGTTGTGTAAGTAGAAATGATATGGCGCGGTCTAATGCAGATTTTACTTGTTCACTGTGTTGTATGTTTAATTGTAGTTTTTGGTTTTGTTTCATTGTGCGTTTAATGTTGAATGAATGTTAAATGTTTATAGTAACATAAGTTCTAACTATGTAACGTCCACTTCCAGTTTGCGTTCTATGGATGCACAAACTGGAGGTGGATGCTACAAGGTATAATACCATTTCCGTAGGTCGGGTAGAGCTTGCGAAACCCATAAGCGTCAATTTAAGAAATGAAACTCTTGTTGGAGGGGTTTCTAACCCCGATTTTATGGAACGGTTCTTCATATCGGGGTTAGAAACCCCTCCAACAAGAGGGAAATGGGGTAGAGTAGCCCCTAAATTGACGCTTATGGGTTTCGCAAGCTCTATCCGAAATTAACGGTATGAATGCCATTTAGGCATTCCTCGCCTACGAAATAATGTAAGATTATCATATAGAAATGGTATAAGATGCACAATCTAACAGATTATGCTACACAGAACTGGCATTACATTAAGCATGTCTATAACGTTTTGACCTTTATATTCCGAAACCAAAGTTTCCCGCCATGGTCTTGCAGACCGATATGCCCCTTACGTGGAAAATCTTTCAGAGCTGTGCCGAACTTATTCCGGCTGTCATCAGGGTTCTTATGCGGTGTATCCCATTGATCCAAATCGGCTTCAACGATTTTTTCACCATTCATTTCAATTGTAATATTGCTGCCGTCGCAAGTGATGATCATCTCATTCCACTCGCCTGCTGGTTTACATACGTTTCGTGTCGGTGCTTTTGCATCGTAGAGCGCGCCACAGCAGTGTTTGGTTGCGGGGTCTCTGCCGTGTGTATCCAATATCTGGATTTCAAGTCCTGTCTGAACGGGACGTTTCAGGTCTTCCCAACGGATAAAAACACCACTATTGACCTTCGGTTCACTTTTATATTCCAGCGACAGAATGAAGTTATCAAACTGTTCTTCAGTATACAGGTATTGCCCACCTTTTACAGTACAGAGGATTGCTCCTTCATCAACAATCCATCCTTCTTCTTTACCAGTTGCTCCCCAACCGGTTAATGTTTCGCCATCAAAGAGGGATACCCAACCATTACCTTGTTCATTTGCCATTTATGTTTTCCTTTCTATATTCTAAAATATAATTTCTCATTAGCTGCGGAAGATCTGGTAGGAGCGACCTCCCGGTCGCGACCGGGAGGTCGCTCCTACCGAAGAGAGGCACTTCAACCAACTATAACAGTGGAATTCCTTAATGAGACAATATTTTTTAGAATTGGTATAATTTACTGTAGGCTCTTCAAAAAAAATTTGCCCACATCAAGGTTATATTCAAAATCCGTTGCCAACCATGGACTATTATATCCAATGATCGGCACATAACTTTCGTGACGAGAACCGTGGGATCGTATAGAAACAGGTTCTGATGTCATATCCAATTCGCCAAAAACAGTGTTTTCGTCTGCCAATGCAAAGAGATCACCAATCCTATCAGGGTGGAGCCGGAATTTATGTGCTGCTTTTTCTGCGGGATATACTTCATCAATACCGTTAGTATTCAGAAGTACCTGCAATGCTTGTGAAACCTCACTTCTATTTTCAAGAAAGATGTATGCTGCACCTCCCAAGTTGCTATGATGTGCCACATACCTATCCTTAATAATAGGTATAGATTCTGCAATAATACCGTGCTGTCTTAGTCGTCGACTAATGTCAAGTGCAGCAGATTTGTCTGACATACCGTGATCAGCCGTGATGTATATCTCTCGGTTTGGGTTATCCTCTATGATTTTTCCGATGATAAGGTCAAGTTCACTCATGTGTTGTTGTGACAATGCGTCATGCGGCGTGTGTTTGTGCTGCACCCAATCCGTTGTGGAACAATAGACGAATTCTGGATCATACTGACGCAAAGTCCAACGAACTGCACGTAACAACCATAGGTTTATTTCAATAGAATATATCGGTTCAACGGGACCTACAGCATCAATAAATTCAGTTGGTGGTACTTCTGCTGCAACCTTAATATCTGCACCACTTTCCAATATACGCAACAACTTCTGTTTTGTCACGAATAGTGCTGTTGTGTCAGCAAATTTACTTTTCTTGGCAATCTCAAACAACGTTGGTGCAAGCAGAAAACTGCTGTCTTCAATATAGTTCCCTTGTCCAGTTTTTCTATCAACATAGTAGTTAGAAGTAATGCCGTGTGTTTCAGGGAATGTGCCTGTGGCAATACTCACGTTGTTAACGTTTGTCACGGATGGAATGACACCGTTGGCATGCTGATAAAATCCTGCTTCCGCCATTCTGCGGATATTCGGGATGTTGCTTGCTGCCAAGTAATCATGGCTTCCCGCATCAATACAGAGTATAAGTACTTTTCGCCTTTTCACACTGTGTCTTACTTTCTTAATCTGCTTATATTGATTAGTATTGCACTCTTTCTTGTTAGATTATAGCATATATCCATAGGTCTACCAAGCATATTTTAAATAGTTCATCACAACCTCGGATTTATACCTATCCTAATTGCATCTTGATGAAATGCACGTCTAAATGCAGCATCGATCCCAGACAATGGATAAATATGTCCAATGAGTTCTGAAAATGGATATTTTATTCGATTCTTTTCCACAAATCTCAAAGCAGTTTTTAGCACATTAGGATGATAATTGTGAACACCTTGCAGATTTATACACTTCGTAACAAGTTGGTGCACATGTATGGGTATGTTTTCAAGGGGATATACATATCCGAGTGTCAAACACCTGCCACCGATTCCTAACCATTCAATCAAATCAGGGAGAGCAGACGGTGAACCACTTACTTCAATCGCAAGATCTACTCCACAGTTTTTTGTTAGTTCTTTCAGTTGTGCAGATATTTCGTCATTGGAAACAATGTCAGAGTTAAAAGTGTGTGTAGCTCCGAACTTCTCGGCGAACTGTAAACGGTTTGAGTTCTTGTCAACAATGACTACAATGTCATATCCTTGTTCACGTAAATAACATGCGGCATATACTCCTAACATCCCAGCACCGTGGACGATAGCAGTCTCGCCTGGAAATGTTTCAATCTTATTTAAACCATTGATAACTGTAGCAAGTGCGCAATTTATAGGAGCTGCCTCAACATCAGTAATTACTTCAGGAATATGGAAGATTGTTGAACCCGATTTCAATTGGATATGTGTTGCAAAACCTCCGCTTAACTGATTCTCGCCAACACATTGCGCGTGTCCATATTTGAACAGGGTTTCGCATTTCTGTGGTATGTTCTTGTTTACACAGAGATGACAAACGCCGCAAGAAGTTGTCAAACTCCATACAATTCTATCACCAATACGAAGTAGTTTTCCATCTGCAGAATGTATAGTAGTAGTTGAAGCAACAGTACCAATTGTTTCATGTCCAAGGACACACGGCACTTCAGCATTTCGACGACCTGATACAGTATGTAAGTCCGACCCGCAGATAGTTGCTAAGTCAACTTGTACCAGAACAGTATTGTTGATATCTTGAATAGGAATATGTTGTATTTCAAATGGGGTATCTGTACCGTGAAACAACGCAATACGCGCATAATTCTGTGTGATAGCTGACATAAACACATCCGATCTTTAAACTATGGTAGATTATACAATTAATTCTATACTCTAAGTTGTAGGAGCGACCTCTGGTCGCGATTAGGAAATCAAAGATATGAATGTCTTATAGCATTCCTCGGGTCGCGACCAAAGGTCGCTCCTACAGAAGATGTGTATAATTATTTCAATAATTCACCATAAATAAATATATCATAAATTGTACTACATTTTCAGGGGTGTGTAAAGTTTTTGTCCCTCTAATCCAGAGGCATTCAATTGTCGAATTTCCCTATTGTAGGAGGGGTTTTCAACCCTGAATTTTCCCTATCTTCTGTAGGAGCGACCTTTGGTCGCGACCAGAGGTCGCTCCTACCTTAAGAAACCTATGTTAGATTATGCGCTAAATCGACAATTGAATGTCTCTGCCCTCTAATCAAAGTGTTATTCCTGCACCTCCCGTTTCATTTCAATCAAGTTTGCCTCTTCCAATCCGGCACGGACATCTTCATCATAGCTCGTTACAATAACTTGATGCTCTTCGGCAAGTTGCCGGATAAAATCCACCATCAGTGCCTTTCGTTCACCATCTAAATGCAGCGTGGGATCGTCAAATACAAAAAAGCCTGTATTTCCCAATATCTTGGCAAGCGTAACTTTGAAACATAGATAGAGGAACATTTTTTCGCTTCCGCTCAAAAGTAACAGACTCCGATCTTCACCATCAATCTTAAGGGATGGCAGCAGATGTTGTCGTTGTAAGTCAATACTTGATTCTGTAAATAGGTTCATTTTTTTTAGCCAACGTTGGAGTTCATTTTCTGCAGGTTTCAGTATTTGTCGCTGCAGCGCATCAATTGTCTTTTCAACACCTGCACAAGCGAGTTCCAAACAAAGTGTTGTCTTTTCCACCTGTTCCGCTTCCGCATTAACCTTCTGAAGTTGATTGAGTCTATCCAACTTTACTGCTTCTTTTTGCTTGAGGTTGTCAAGTTTTTTTCGTTCACTTTCAATTTGTGCTTTCAACTGACTCTTATCCAAATTCGCATTAACTGATTCCGAAGTTTGTGAAGTCGTGTCTGCTGTTTCTGAATCAACTTGTACACCCTTTTCACTTAAACGCTTAGTCAGAGTGATAATTTCTTCGTTTGTTTTATTTATTTCTTCAACAAGTTGTTCAAATCGAGTCACATTTGACTGCAAAATCTGTAGTCGTTGCTCTAATTCTTTTCTACTTTTTAGATTATCGGTAATTTCTTTGAGTGCTTTTTTCTGCGTTTTCAATTCGGTTGTTAGTTGTGCTTTTTTGTTCTCGTTATCGTCAATGATCTTCTCAACAACATCACGTTCAACTTCCTGATGACATGTTGGGCAGTGTCTATCATCACTCTCAAGTAACGTTTCAAGTGCTTTGGTAACATTTGTCAATGCGTTAACTTGCGTATCAAGACTTCCAACTTTACTGACAAGTTCATCCCGTTCTGCCTCCAATCCAATGGCTTCCTGAACTGCCTTTTCAATGGTAGACTTCATTTCACGTAGATGTGCAATGTCATTAAATCCGCTCAACGTTTCTTTCTGTTCTTGGGTGAGTGTATCTAACTGTTTCTGTGCTTGTTTCCAGTTTCGTACCCATTCAGAAATCAATTCTGCATCACCGGTTTCAGCACTATATACTGCTTCTAATTCCTTTATCTTTGCTTCTATTTTTGCAATCTCTGTATCGTTTGTATTCTGTGCACCGTAACGTAGACTATTTTGATGTGACTGAATCCGGTTCCTTTCACGTTTAGCAAGACGGCGTGCCTCTATGAACCGATCCCGAACATCTATCAATCTGTCAATACCGAGGAGGGCATATAGGATGTCGCGTCGGGTTGCGGGTTGACGTGCAAGAAACTCAAATATCTCTCCTTCGCGAAGAAATGTTGTCAATGCTAAGCGATCATGTGAAATACCAAAACGTTCTTTCAGCGTTTTTTCAACGACTGTGATACGGGTATCTTCAAACATAACATACCATTGTCCATCTTTTTCTTGGCGGAGTTGGAACTGCTTCCGTGTACCGCGGAAAAGCATGTATCGTTCGCCATCTACTACGAACTGGAGTCCGGCTGTACCACTATTTGACCTTGTACTTTTTATGGATGCAGCGTCCACACGCGGCACTATCGGTTTCCCTGTTAATGTGAAAAAAATAGCGTTGACAAGCGTACTTTTACCGCTGAAATTGGGACCAAAAATGAGATTGATACCGTCAGACAGGTCAAAATCTTGCTGTTTGAAACAACCGAATGTCTTTAGGCGAATCCGTTCTAATCGCATAGCTATTCATCGCTTTTCTCTTGAATGAGATCGTATAGCATTTGTGCTCTCACTTTCTCGCGTCCGTTTGCCAAAGTAAAATCAAATGCGTTGACAATTGCATCAAGTTCTTCAGGACCCAGCGTAATATACTTTTCATCCTGCTGAATAAGTGTCATGATTTCTGCTTTATAGATTTCACGGGTTTCATTTTCAAGGATAGTGTCCATAAATTCCTCATCAATAGTTTTGATCAAGTTATTTGCTATTGCTTATATTTTCGATCTTATTTTCATCAACCTTTCACCAACTTCATCTAAGATATCATCAGCTATGCTAAACATAAAACGGAACTTTGTCTTACCGAGTTCGGGACGACTGTAGAAACTGGACCCTGGCACACCCCCGACCCCAATTTCCTTGACCAACCAATGTCCAAATGCTGTATCATCTTCAAACCCGAAATCTGATATGTCGGTCATAATATAGTATGCTCCTTCAGGCGGATGACAGCGGAAATCCGCATCTGTAAGTATCTTAACAAGTTTTTGCCGATTATTGTCATATTTTGCAATCAAGTCTGTGTAATATTGTTGTGGTAAGTTTAAGGAAGCGACCCCTGCCCGTTGTAACGGATGCGGTGCCCCCACCGTTAGGAAATCATGCATTTTGCGGATAGCATCTGTCAGGACCTCTGGTGCAACGACATATCCTAAACGCCATCCAGTCATGGAATATGTCTTACTCAGTCCTGACACCGTGATTGTCCGATTTCGCATTTGCGGTAGAGCTCCGATGCTAAAATGCTCTCCACCGTCATAAATCATGTGCTCATATATCTCATCCGTAACAGCGATGCAGTCATACACTTCGCAAAGGTCAGCAATCTCATGAAGTTCGTCAAGTGTAAAAACCTTTCCAAGCGGATTGTTCGGTGTGTTTAAGATAATCGCTTTTGTATGAGAAGAAAACGCCTCTTTTAGTTCATTTCGGTCATAAGTAAACCGCATGTCACCATCATCAGTCTGTGTCTCTTGAAGTGGTACGTATACAGGTTTCGCGCCTGAGATAATTGTATCCGGTCCATAGTTTTCATAAAAGGGTTCAAAGATGATGACCTCGTCCCCTGGATTGATGATCGCAAGCAGTGCAGATAACATGCCTTCCGTAGAACCACAAGTCACCGTGACGTTCTTGGCAGCATCCGTAGGAATGCCATTAAAAGTGTTCATTTTGTGAGCGATTGCTTCGCGAAACTCGGGTGCGCCCCACGTGATGCTATACTGATTGTATCCCTCTTGAATTGCTTTGATGGCTGCTGCTTTTACCTCATCTGGAGGTTGATATGCAGGTGTACCTTGTGACAGGTTTATCGCATTGTAACGCAGACACATTTGCGTCATACCACGTATGACAGATTCGGTGAAACGGGTGGATTTATTTGAGATTTTGGATTGAAGTGAGATATTGAATGTCCTTTTAGTTGTATTTATGTTAAGTTAAAACATTTTCCCTTCAGTTTTTATAACTTAGAATTATACCATCATCCAGTGGAATGTCAACAGAATTTAGCAGTGATGTGTTAAATACAAAATCAACATAGTCCAGCATTTCATTCCGCATCGTCACTGTGTCATCTGCAACAATTATGCCACCTGAACGGATCTTCGGTAACACCAACTCAAGATAACGTAGGTATTCGTTTTTCTCTGCGTCAAGAAAAACAAGGCCAAAAGGAGGTTCACACTTTGGGATTTCGTCAATTGCATTCCCGACGCGTATCTCAACAATGTTGGTAAGACCTGCTTCATTGAAATGTGCTTGTGCCTCTGCTGCGCGTTTGTGGTCGACCTCTAACGTAATCAGTTGCCCACCAGTCTGTTTCAATGCGGAAGCGATCCAAATCGCAGAATACCCGTTGCTGGTGCCGACCTCAAGCACATATTTTGCCTGAATTGCACGGATGAGAATTGATAGAAATTGCCCGTTTTCCGGTGCAATATTGGTGTATTGTTTCGCAGTTTTTTCGAGTCGTTCCAATATAGGTTCGTATTTTTCCATTTTACCTTCACAAAGAAAAAGGCGGCAATCATGCCGCCTATTCATTTTCATAAATTATTAACGTATTTTCTTAATTGACCCCCAAGATATAGCAAGTTTGTCATTTGGGCTGACATCTAATAGGTTATCACCTACAGCATTCATGCTCCTTTCCATTTCAGCATCAGAAAGAGCACGATTCCAATCAAATAACAATCATAACTTACGATTGTCCAAAAGAGACAAAAATAGTTGTTTACTTGCAGAAAAAATCGTTCCTCCAAATTTTATTGTACATTCTATTATACAAAACTTGGAAAACATGTCAATAAAATTTTATCAATATAAACCTTGCACTTTTCTATCTAATGTGTTAATTTAGATTATAGGAGAAAGAAATAAATTATGCCAAAAAGACGCGAAACGACAATCACAAACGAACTGGTGAATATCTTACGGCACATGCGCCACGGATGGGAACTCGAAACAGAAGTCAACGCATTTATTAGAGGCAACAGCGAACTTGATGCTATTGTCATTGAACACGGTAGAGAACCTGTCGGAATTGAAGCGAAGTTTGCTACCACGACCAACGCAAAAAATCTGATTGAACAAGCGGAAACGAGACTTGTTCTGGAACTTGAAACGGAATATCACGTCGTTGGAAAAACGCTCAATAACGTTATGGCAATCCTTTATCCCGACCGTTTTAAGACGATGCCGGGAAGGGATATCAACCCACAACTACGCGATGCAGCTGACCTACAATACAAACTTGTCAATACCGTCGGTGATACCGTAGGACACTTCCCAGAAAACGGATGGGCAAAAGGCACCGTAGGCGACATCGCAAACGCGCTCCACGTCGGTGCAATGCCGAACTCTCAACTTGAAGCGGCGGCTGAAGAGATGGAGAAAAGTATCAACAAGGCAGCTTACCTGCTTGAAGATGCTATCGTTGACCATCCTGCCATCGCCAAGAAGATTGAGACAATTCTGCACCAAGAGGTCTTCTCTAAAGAGGAAGATAACGCGGAAGAGAAACCGAACATCCAAACGCTCCGCATGGCAGCACTGATTATTACCGATGCTTTTGTGTTTCAGAGTTCCCTCGCTGGTAAAACGGAGATGGAATCTGTGCGCTCACTCCGCCAACTCCTGCCGACAATTGATTATGCCGATGTGATTGATGACTGGAACACGATTCTCAAGGTTAATTACCGTCCGATCTTTGAAGATGCCCGGAACCTCGTTGAGGCACTTGCTACGGATGATAGACTTGTTAAGTATATCCTGAAACTTCTATGTGAAGCTGCCAAAGACCTTGTTGATACAGGTATCGCGCAGATTCACGAACTTGCAGGTATCGTGTTCCAAAAGTTAATCACCGATAGGAAATACGTCAAGGCGAACTATACGCTCCCGGAAAGTGCTGTGCTGCTCTCTACGCTTGTGATGCCTGAACTGCCGAAAGGCAAACTCCCGAAAGTAGCAGACTTTGCTTGCGGCACAGGCGCGTTGCTCAACGGTGTCTATCAACGTGTTTTGTCTCTGTATGAACAGGCGGGTGGCAACGGCAGGGAGATTCATCAGAAAATGTTAGAGGAGAACATTGGCGGTGTAGATATTATGCCAAATGCTACACATCTCACGGCTGCTGCGCTTGCGAGTACGTACGCAGGTGTTAAAATCGGTGGGACTCAAATAGTAACTGCACCTTACGGTGTAATGGATAATAGAGATTACGCTATCGGCTCATTGGAATTGCTTGATGATATGAAACTATTTGACACAGAGGCTGAGCAGGTAGGCGGTGAGGAGAACACCGTAATTAAACTCCAGCAGACGTTCCAGCATGGTGATGTTGATATTGTAATCCAGAATCCTCCGTTTACGAAACCAGGAACAGATCAAGGTAGTAGTATACCAAAAACAACATTTCAAGGTAGTGATCGTCCAGAGGCAGATAAAAAGGCAATGCAGGCAGTGCTGCGAAGTAAAAACTCCCGGATAGCACATGGATTGAGCGGACTCGCGTCTTACTTTGTAGACCTTGCAGACCGGAAACTTAAACACGGTGGCACCATGGGTTTCATCTTGCCTGCAACAATTCTGACATCATCTACTGTGCAAAAAATGCGTGACATGCTGGCATCAGAATATCACAAGGTCGTGGTAATGACTATTGCTGAAGCAAAAGCAGAGGCCGCTGCGTTTTCCGCGGATACTGGCATGGCGGAATGCATTGTGATAGCAATGAAAGGGACAGACAAAACAAGTGGACGAGGGAAATTCGTGTGTCTGAACCAACGCCCTCAAAGCCTATTAGAAGCGATGGAAATAGCCAAGTATGTTAACCGAAACGAGGGCGCGCGGCGGTTAGAAGATGCCCCTAATGGTGGAGATATAATCAGAATTGGTAATGACATCGTTGGACAAATGTTAGACTGTCCACTCTTACTCGGTGAAGGTTGGGGAGTATCACGCGTACGATCAATGGCATTGATTCAGTCTGCCTATAGCATACAAAGAGGGAACCTATATCTACCGATGCAAACAACTAACGTTGAAGTGCCTATGTGTCGTGTAGAGGATATAGCCCAGGTTGGGTGGCACCCAGAAAGTGTCTACGGAAAAGAGGGACCATTTGACATGATTAAAGGTGATACCAATGGTGATGGGTATCCTTGCTTGTGGAGTTTGAAAAGTGAAACTCAGCGATCGATGTTTGTAAACCCTGATTCGAGGGGTATTCCGCGCAGGAACGCAGAGGATATCCTTCGAAGAATCCTGACTAAAAACAGTAGGGCTCATTACAATTTGTACTTGAGATTCAATGCTAACTCTACTCTGGCACTTGTAACGGAGAATCCCTCGGTTGGGGTTAACAGGTTAACCAACGTGGCATTTGAATATCTACAGCATGAGACTGCTTTTGCTCTGTGGTGCAACTCAACATTGGGCTTAATGTGCCATTGGATACATAGTGGAAAACAACAGTCGGGCCGCGGTATTCTAACACTCAATACATTAGGGACGTTACCTACGCTGGATGTCCGTAAACTCTCCGATGCGGCGTTAGCAAACGCTGAGGCAATTTTTGAACGTTTGAAGTATCAGCGGATGCTGCCTGTCAATGAGTGCGCCCATGACCCTGTCCGCGCGGAATTAGATCGGTGCTTACTGACTGAGGTATTAGGCATTACAAGTGATAACGTGCTTGAATCCATGCAGACGCTGCGCGAGATGTTCTGCGCTGAGCCAAGTATTCACGGTGGGAAGCAGTCTACATGTGATCTTGATGCGGAGTTGGTTGGGCTTAAGAAGAAGGGGGTTGCGTTTCCGAGTTGGTATAGTGAGGAATAATATTAAAGGGATTCGATATTTGGACATTAGTTTTTTTATGAACTGAAATCAATGAAAGGAGATTTGAATGAATCTAATTAAAGACGAAAAAGAAGGTAAAGGATTTCCCTATTTCAATTGATTGCATTAGGATCAGGGATAGCAGTTGGTCCTGCTATTGGAGACACAACTGGGATATCAGGTGGAGCTATTGGGGTGCTTGGTGGATGGGGTTTAGACCGATTTATCACGCCATTTATAAGTAAAAGACAAACTGTAAGATTATTTCAATGGGGCACACAAGCCGCAGAAAATATATCTCAAAGATTGGAAAATGGTGAAAAATTTCGGGATGATGGATTCTTTTCTGAAACACCTACAAATTGCTCCAAAATGGACGAAGTCGTAGAATCCACGTTGAAAAAGGTGATGGATACGACAGAAGAACCTAAAATCAAGTTTATGGCGAACTTAACTGAAAATGTTCATTTCGATTCTGATTTAGATTTAGATACCTATCGACGTATCCTAAAGTATCTTGAGGAACTATCTTATCGCCAACTTTGCATAACCAAATTATTTATGAATGTAGCCCAAATTGATTTAAACAGTTGCGGCAATCCAAATATTACCCAAAACTTGTCTTCAATCCTTACAGATTGTCTTGAAGTTTGCGATAAAGGACTCATTAACTCCAATAATCCACTTATGGAGAAAATTCATGAATTGTATTTAGGTGTTCCTTCTGGTCCTATTTTCGTTGATAGGCACGCGGATCCTGAATATCCTGGATTTGCCAACTCGGAAGGGTTTTCTGATGTGCTTAGCGAAAACCTATTCAAATTTGCCAAATTGGATCAAATTCCTAATGAAGACGTAGACTCAATATTGAGGGAATTAAAGTCAGACTCATAGATGTTAATTAGGGAAGGAGAGATAATCAGATCCGCCGCTCGTATTCATCATGTTTTCCAATCCAAAACCAAATAATCGTACCGTTTTCTTCATATCCTAAAGCTCTGTAATCGTCAGTAATACGTAATGACCAAAGACCAGAGACTTTTTTGAAATGAAGTGATGGATATAAGGGGTTTTCTTGTAGAATTTGAAATTGTTTGGCAGCACGTCTTTGTATATGTGTCGGCAGTTTTTGCACCAACGCTATAAACTTCTGATGTCTAATATGCTCGAATTGTGAGTTTTTCATACCTAACGTCACACTATCTTAGTACATCTACCTGCTTTATAGTCTTCAATAGCCTCCTGAATAAGGGAGTCAAGTTTTCCAGCTTCCATATCTTCTTTGAGCTGCTGATCCCATGCTGCTTCTTTCGCAACTAAAATATCATGAAGCATGTCCGGCAATTGTTCTTGCACAACTTCCGCTGTTTCGGCTACACATTCTATTTCGGGCAGTTCAACGATTGATCCTTCCCAATCTTTTCCATTCTTTTGAATATGTGCGGTATAAGTTTCATCGAACAATTCGTTATAAATGAAATAGGTTATTATACCGTCCCATTTAATAACCATATTAAATATCTCCTCGATCGTTAAACAATCCTTTGGTTATAAGGATTCGTTAGTTAATACCCTCATCAAGTTTGGTCTATATACGATGATGTGTTTTGTAGTTCGTCTACGCTTCGGTATTTGCCTTCTCTATAATTTTTAATAGCTTTTTCGGCAAGGTGATCCAGCCGTCCGGCTTTCACGTCTTCCTCAAATTGCTTCTCCCAAGCTTCTTCTTCGGCGATGAGTGCCTCATGAAGTTTTTTTTCGAGGGTTTTCAGGAGTACGGCTTCTGTAGGTGCCTCACACTTGACTTTTGGAACGTCTGGTATCTGTCCAAGCCAGTTCGCTCCGTTTCTTTGGATGTGGGCGGTATAGGTTTCTTCAAAGACCTTGTCATGAATATCTACAGTCTTTATTTGTTCCATGAATTTTCTCCCTACAATCAAGTTCCCCAGAGTTTTCATATCTACACACCCAATATTGTATCAGAAACTGGATAACAGAAAAAGTGGTTAGTTCGTAGGTATCACATCGTTTCCTACCTTATTCTGCTTCAGTCAGACATCAGAGATTTCCATTATGATTCGCTCTGAACATCACCTTGTATTTTGTTTTGACTGCCTGTTACAATACTTTGGAGATTTTCTACAACACCGATCAGTTTGTAAATCATGTTTCTATTTTCAGTAACCTGTTCTTTTATGCCTTGAATTTCCCCATTTATACCTTGGATTTCCCCATTTATGATTTGAATTTCTTCCTGCAGTTCTACCCTTAATTGTTGAACTTCTTCCTTAACCTCTTCCCTGAATTTTTCGTTCTTGGCAGTTTCAAGTTCTAACCGTTCCGAAAAGTTACTTACCTTATTTCGTATATCACTAATTTCATTATTTCGTATATCACTAATTTCATTCAAAATATGGGCAGTTTGGTTATTCTTTTCGTCAGAAAGGTTACTTATTTTATTTTTAATATCGCTAATTTCATTGATAATATAGGAAATTTGGTTTGTTCTCTCGTCAGATTGTCTTTTGCGGTTAAAGAGCCAGACTATGAAGATACCCAAACCTGTTGCGGTAAGGGATGTAAGAATGGGCAATATCATTGTGTTCCACATTGCATTTTCCTTAATTGTGTGAAATGCTTATCATCAATATCTTTAACAGCATATTACATTATACAGTAAACTAATGTTTAAAGTCAATAAAAAATCTCTGATGTTCGCAAGACGCATTTGCATTTATCGCGCCGCGCATGGTAAAATGTTCCTACCACATTACCCACAGGTTTTCCATCACATGCATGTAACACGCCTCCTATTGTCTATCAACATAATACTGCTCTGCCTGACAACGATAAAAGGGGTAACCTTTGCCCAAAATAATAGCGAAGGTCAAAATACCACTACAGAAAAAACAGCACCAGACAACATAACAGAAGACATCAACACACTCCCTCTCTACTACATTTCTCGACTCAACTTTGAAGGAAACAAACATTTCAACCAGCGAAAGTTGAGAAATCTGTTTAGGTGGCAAACAAAAAAAGCATATTCACGCAATGAAATTGTTGCGGGATTTGACCGTATCATAAACACATATCGGCAAAACGGATTTGTATTTGCACAGATAACCCCCCTCGCAACCCCCACGACATCACAAAGTATTCTGCTATCTGTCAAAGTCAGAGAAGGAAAACGTCTGCGGAATGGTAATTTCGCATTTATCGGAAATAGACTTTTTTCTCAAGATGAATTACGGCGGCAGCTCGGTCTACGAAAAGGACAATTCTATGCACTCACCGCACTGGAACAAGGCATTGAAAGGATTCAACAACTATACAGCGAACATGGACATCCGAAGGTAGAAATCAAACCTACAATCTCAAATCTTTCACCATTGACTGGGAGTATGGATATCAGCTTGCTGATTCAGGAAGGCCCCAAGGTCAAACTGAGCCACATCAAGGTAAGTGGATTAAAGAAAACCAAAAGCCATGTTGTAATGCGAGAACTACCAATTAAGACCCATGAGTTATTTGACCAGCGAAAGATTGATCAGAGTTATCACCGATTGCGAAATATAGGATTGTTTCATTCCATTCAACCAAACCTCTTAGAGGAAGGTTTAACTGAAGACACTATCATTTTTCATGCAAAAGTAACTGAAGCACCGACAGGACGTTTAGTCGGTGTCCTCGGCTATGCGCCGCCTGTAGAGGGATTAGACTCCGTGCCGCAGCTCACGGGTGTAGTAGAAATGCGCGAGACAAATCTATTAGGTACCGGGCGTGATGTCAATTTCTACTGGAAATCGGGGTTGCTAACTGCACTTCAAGTCGGTTACAAAGAACCTTGGATATTAGGGAAACCCATCAATATGGGGATAACCTATAGTCAACTCAAACAACGCAATCCCTTCAACGATGTCGAATCTGAAGAACGGGCAGCACGTCTCAGTGGTAACACGAAATTTGGGAGTTTCTATGAAAGTGAGATCACACTTGGCTATAAACAGATTCGGTATGCAAACACAACAGCACCATTACCAGTCGCCACCACAATAGACACCTTCTCACCTACTACAAACGCCAGCTTGAATACGACCCCTATATCCTTTGATGAAGGTTCTAAGTATAGTGTCACCTTTCGGTTAACACGTGATTCGCGAGATTATTTCCTTAATCCGACACGCGGGAGACGCGATAGTATCGCAGTTGAACTCTCAAGAAGTGATTTTAGACTACGAAAAATATGGGTTGACATGCAACAATACTTCCAGACATGGAAAAGACAGATTTTTGCTGTTGAACTGCATGGCGCAGCAGCATGGGGTGTCAACATACCACCGACAGAACTGTTTTATTTAGGTGGGGCAACTACATTACGCGGATACGACGAAGATTGGTTCTCAGGCCCCCGCAGGGTGTATTCAAATATTGAATATAGATTCTTGACAGGTCAAAACTCACAGATTTTCACCTTCCTTGATTTAGGGGCGGTTACCTTCATTGACAGACCGTCTGTGTTTGACAAGCTGCGTGTCGGTTACGGGTTCGGTGCAAGACTTGAATCCAAAAATGGGATTATACAACTGGATTATGGACTTGCAGCTGGCGATTCTGCTCTTCGGGGTAAGGTTCATGTAAAGTTAGGCGCGTCCTTCTGATACCATTTCTACAATATAATTTCTCATTAGCTGCGGAGAAACTGGTAGGAGCGACCTCTGGTCGCGACCAGTAAACCAACGGTATGAATCATGGCAAATCATGTAGAATACCACACGGGGAATGCTCTATAGCATTCATACCCGCCAAATGCCTAAATGGCATTTGTAGCGTTGATTTAGGGGAATGCCTAAAAGGCATTCATACCGTTGATTTCTTGATTTGGCGTATTCTACCAAGCGCATTCGCCCAATGGCATTCCCTCGGTCGCGACCTGGAGGTCGCTCCTACCAGATCTCCGCAGCTAATGAGAAATTATATTTTAGAAATGGTATTATTTGTTATATTTAGATTATATGAAAAAATTTAACTTGATTAATATAACAAATTGACTTACTATAACTGTGGTTATATATTAGTAATGGTTAGTTACAGGGATCCCACCCTACAAATGATTGTATGAGATTCGTCCTATATAAATAGGAGGATAAAAACATGACTCGCCAATTAAAATGGGCATTCAGTGTCCTTGTTATAGTAATAGTCGGTTTCGCCGCGTTGCAAATCTACTTGCACATAGACCGGAAAAACTTCGATAAAAATCTTAACAGCGGCCCAAAAGTAAAACACGAACCCCCAACAACGCCAAACATTATTTTCAGTGACGAAAAACCTGCTGATGTACCCGGCTTCAAATGGGTGCGGCATAATGACCACTGGGACAAAGTACCGATTGACAGTCCAAACGAACCGATTGAGCATCCACCTGTGCAGAATGCTGAGGTTCCTAACGAAAACCCACAACAAAAATTTGAACCTGTCATTATTGATGGCGTGGGAGACCTCAACGAATGGCTAAATTACTTTGAATCCTTTGGTGATGACCCGTCATTGGACGAACTTTATGAACGTGAATTCGGTAAAAAAGTGATTCAATATGGTGTTTCAAAGCGGAGTTTTGATGACAAAAATGCTTCGCCAGAAGAGTCAGATTTGAGTCGTAAAATTAACGATAAAATAACTGAGTTAGGCTATATCAAGAATGACAAAAAAGCAGCAGCCAAGAAAAAGCATGAGGAATGGCGACGTGCCAATATTAAGTATGATCGTTCACCTATTCTTGTTGGACCGCTTCCCACGCTTGATGCTGAAGAAGAAGGAGATGACCAATAATGTTACGTTTACACAGAATTCCCCTTACGATCCTGATCGTTTGTGCTGTGGCATTGCCAATCAGTCCATCCCCCGCGCAGAATGATACCCCGACATCCGTAACTGTTACTACCTCTGATGGAACAAAATTCGAACTTACCAGCGCGATCCAAGCACATGCAGAATGGAACACCTACGAAGAGTACTTGGATGATGCCGAAGATAAGATGGATAGATTGAAATATGAGGCGGATGTGCTTCAGATAGCGGCTGATGGTGACGAATCTGGGCTGAGAGGTCTTGCTATGCCTGTGGCTCTCGCTGCGATGTTACGTAAACGTGCAGATGTCATAGCAGTTACGCTGTTAATAGACGGCATTCTGCGTGAGTTAATTGGCAATGTGAAACTTTTTAAGTATAAGTTGCAGCTGTATGACAAGTGGGGTGAGATAGAGGCTCAGAATGCTGTGTTAGCGACTGCGTTTGCGGATCGAGATCTGTTTTGGAACGCACTTGCTCAGTTTGAAGGGAACCATCGTAAGAAGCAGAATCAGACATCTTTAGCAGATATGCAGGGAACTACTCCTCCATTTGCTATGCTGTGTCTGGGTGAGTGTAGTGATTGGTATTATAACACTGCGTATCTCCTTTATGTGCTTGGGAATCCTGGTGCGGAAGATGTTTATGTTAGCTATGGCAGCACCTCTGCCAGCGACAATATTGATGATATTTCTCTCAATCATCTATTTACGGGTGTAACGGGTGTGCATGTTGCGACATCAGAATTGAGTTCGAGTGCGTTGAGTCATCATGCGACTTGTGAGGGGTGCAGCGATCCGTATTGGACGTGTCGTCCCGCAGAGCTTAAAGAACATCAGGTTTTGTATTGTGGTCTTGAGATAGAGTTATATTTTTCTGTACCGTATACGCCTAGTTGGACAAAATACGCCTAGTTGGACAAATAAACTTGGTATTTGTGGTGCGCCGTATCGTCGGTGTGACGATCCTACTAAGAAGGAAGTACATCGGTATTCTGTTAATTATGCATTTAATGATAATATATATGCTGATGTAATGGGTTACTACTTTTCTTCGTATAGTGCAAATGCTGCGACACCCCATGGCAAAGGGACGACGACTCCGCCTGCGGTGTCCATTTATGGTCCAAATGGTGTCGGTTTTGCTTCGGATGCTTTTGACAAGTCGCCAGATTGTGATACGTGTATCTGTGGCAACCTTGCTTGCCCGGATGCGCGGGCTAATCATCCAAAGGAAAAACCTTGGCGACCGAAGAGTTTCAGTCTATCTAAAGGCACGGCTCGTGGCAGTATTGAATTGACATGGACGAAACCTGATTTTGATGGTTTTTCACCGATTACAGACTACGAGTATCAGTTAGATTATTATAGTGTGAGTCTGCGACGTTATGTTACTTATTGCAACTGGACTTCTGCTGGCACGAGTATGTATAAATTAATTAGCACACAATACAGTAGAACCAAGTTTCGTGTGCGCATGCGCGCTGTTAATGGCGAAGGCACGGGTGACAAAACAGGTTACAAATTAATAACCACGCGATAGTCGTTTTCCCTTCTAATTTGTTTATAGGCAGGTATCTGTTATAGGTATCTGCCTTCTATTTTGCAAACGAACAACAGCAATCGGGTAAGGCGCATGCAATTGCCACCTTGTGTGTCTTCTCCCTTCGGCGAGGTAACCTTGCGGTATGCTGTTCAGCTGCAAGTTTAGCCCCGCCTCCAGTCATTAGATTTTCTTTGTGTTTTCCAATGCGTTTTTTTGTTGATAATTCGCTACTAATACCATTTCTAAATAACAAATTACTATAATAAACTGTAGGTCGGGTAGAGCTTGCGAAACCCGACAGGATAACCACAAGAAATACGTGTCGGGTTTCGCTTACGCTCTACCCGACCTACGGAAATGGTATTAGATTCTCTTTGTGTTTTCCAATGCGTTTTTTTGTTGATAATTCACTACTAATATTTCAACTTTATTGATATTCAAACGTCTTGATAATTAGGAAAACAGTGTGATTGTAATAGTGACGTATATCCGTGACCGAATCTCTATTTGATTGCCACATTCCCGAATTCATGATAATATAGATTGAGAAAATAAAATGGAGGACTTGGATGACAAACAATAGTAAATTGCTCAGTTGGGTTAAGGAAGCAGCGGAGCTATGCCAACCCGACGATATTTATTGGTGCGATGGTTCGCAGGAAGAGAACGACAGATTGTGTGAACAGTTGGTACAAAATGGAACATTTGTTCGGTTAAACCCGGACAAACGTCCTGGCAGTTACCTTGCGCGTTCCAATCCAGCAGACGTAGCACGCGTTGAAGGAAGAACCTATATCTGCGCCAAAACCCCAGCTGAGGCAGGACCTACAAACAATTGGCATGACCCCGATGAGATGAAACAGACTCTAAACGGACTTTTCAAAGGGTGTATGAAAGGACGCACGATGTATGTCGTCCCTTTCAGTATGGGCCCCCTCGGTTCCCCAATATCTCATATCGGTGTAGAAATTAGCGATTCGCCTTATGTCGTTGTGAATATGCGGATTATGACACGTATGGGTAAAGAGGTGTTAGAAGTATTGGGTGAAGATGGCGATTTTGTTCCCTGTTTGCACTCTGTTGGGATGCCACTTGAGCCTGGACAAGATGATGTTTCTTGGCCCTGCGATCCTGACAACAAATATATCGTCCACTTTCCTGAAGAACGTTCCATTTGGTCTTATGGGAGTGGATATGGCGGGAATGCATTACTCGGTAAAAAATGCTATGCACTTCGCATTGCCTCTATTATGGCGAAGAATGATGGATGGATGGCAGAACACATGCTTATTCTGGGGTTAACCAACCCAGAAGGTGAAAAGAGGTATATCGCCGCAGCGTTTCCAAGTGCTTGTGGTAAAACGAACCTGGCAATGCTCACACCCACAATCCCGGGTTGGAAAGCAGAGACGATTGGTGATGACATCGCTTGGATGAAGTTCGGTGAGGATGGTAGACTTTATGCGATTAATCCAGAATCAGGGTTTTTCGGTGTCGGCCCCGGCACCTCTATGCACACTAACCCGAATGCGATGCACACACTTGCATCCAACTCTATCTTTACCAACGCAGCACTCACCCCTGACAACGATGTCTGGTGGGAGGAGATGACTGAAGAACCGCCAGAAACTGCTATAAGTTGGCTCGGAGAAGAGTGGCACCCTGGCGATGAAAAGACTGCAGCACATCCCAACTCACGTTATACAACTCCCGCAGCGCAGTGTCCCATAATTGATCCGAATTGGGAAAACCCGAACGGTGTACCGATTTCAGCAATTCTTTTCGGTGGACGTAGAGCTTCAACGGTACCGCTCGTTTTTGAGGCATTCAACTGGCAACACGGCACATTCATCGGATCTATTGCTTCATCTGAACGCACAGCAGCCGCTGCAGGCACCGTCGGTGAACTCAGACGTGACCCTATGGCGATGCTCCCCTTCTGCGGATATAACATGGGGGACTACTTTGCACACTGGTTAGAAATGGGAGGAAAGACTGATGCCGACAAACTACCCCGAATTTTCTATGTCAACTGGTTCCGAAAGGATGCAGACGGGGGTTGGTTGTGGCCAGGTTTTGGCGAAAACAGTCGTGTGCTAAAGTGGATCGTTGATCGAATAAACGGAAAGGGCGAAGCAGTTGAATCGCCTATCGGGTACCTACCTGCAAAGGACGCAATTGATACTTCAGGACTTGATGTAACGGAACAACAAATGGACGAACTTCTGAACGTAGACATAGATGAATGGCTGAACGAAATTCAGTCAATACGTGAACATTATGAACGTTTTGAAGAAAGACTTCCTGCTGCTTTGTCTGAAGAATTAGACGCATTAGAAACCCGTTTGCAGAAAAGTCAGTAGTTAATTTCATCAATAGTGTTGTGGGATATATAATACCATTTCTAAAAAATAAGATACCATTTGTTAAAATGTTCTGGTAGGAGCGACCTCCTGGTCGCGACCTGGAGGTCGCTCCTACCGAAGAGAGGCACCCCAACCAGCAATAAAAGTGGAATTCCTTAATGGGACAATATTAATTAGAATTGGTATAATACCATTTTTACTTTAGACATTTTAATAGTTTAATTGTCCATATTTTTTAGTCTCTAAAAAATCTAAAATACGTAGGTCGGGCAGAGCGAAGCGAAACCCAACATGTGTTGATTGTGGCTATCCTGTCCAAATCAACCTCAAATGCGCGTATGGCATTTGTCGGGTGTCGTGCCTCTACCCGGGGAATGCCAATAAGGCATTCATACCGTTGATTTGGTAATCTGATAATCCTGAAAATCCTGGTTCAGACAGAATCGCGGAAGGCGCGGATGGTGATGATACGTTGATAAGTTCTTGTCATGGTATGAATTTCTCCTTATCGTTGTGGTGGAAATGGTATTTCTGGACGCTTCGGTTGTGTTTTGTAGTGTTCTTTCAGTTCTGCCTCGATTTTTCGGAATTCAGCGCGGTTTTGCCTGCGCGCGATTTTGTTCAGTTCGTAAGAATTGGTGATAGAATTTGCTTTTTCAATGAGTTCTTTATCAGATAAAATTTCTCCTTTGTTCTGAACCTCGTTGAAAAAGGCTTCTATCTTTTCCGTTTTGTTGGGGTGAAGATAGAACGTTGCTTCTTTTGTTAATTCCAGTTCTTCGGGCGACATACTTTTTAGAAAAGAAAGCATTAACGCTATTTCATCGTCTGTATTTTCAAGTAGAATGTATGAAAGTTCTGTTGATTTTTTTGACCTTTCTAAAAATTCATCTAATAATTTGTCTCTTTTGTCTCGCCATGCCGCGCATGCTTCAGGGTAAGTCATGTCTTTATAGATACCTTCTTTATACCTGTAGGTTAGGGGTGTTATCGGTAATGTTTCTTCGGCTTCTGAAGGGGTGACGTTGGTTGACTGATCTGGTGGATTCGGTGTCTGGTTGTGGTCGGTTGGTTTCTCTGGTGACGTGTCTGTAGGTGGCACGGTGTCATCAGAAACAGTTTGGCGTTGTTCTTTTTCCTGATCTTTTTCTGCAAGCAGTTCATCGAGGTAATTATCAAGGCCTCTTGCCCTATTTGATACTTGTAAGTCGTTCACTATCCAGTAGGTGCAAAGTCCTATGATTAGGATAGCGAATATTATCAATGTGGTTAAAAACTTTTTCGGTGTTATGTGTGTATCTCCTATAGGATAGACACTTGGCATTTATGCCGGTGTCTGTTGGTTCTGCTGCTATACGTGCGCGGTGTATAGCGTGATATTCGGTTTAATGTCTCAAAAAAGTGTTCAGAATGCCCTATAACGCATTTTTAAGCGGTGTCCTGTAATATAGAATATAAAAGATTGTTGCTTGATTAGATACATTTAAAAAAATTAATTCTTCATATAATTGGTATTACGTCAATATTTCGGGGTTGATGTGCGTTTTAATGCATGTTCATACCCCATAACAACTCAATGAAAAATATGTAACTAACAAATTCAGAGTTCCGTAAAAATCTATTCAATTAACCTAAAAGTACCGGATCCGTGCATTTTGCCGCTGCTCAAATCCTGCGTATTTGGAATTCGGTTTGTGTGCTTGGGATTGAAAATCTTACCATGTCCGAAAATCCCTTATATTTATGTCAAACCGAATGTTGTATGCTTTAACTAACGTCACGAACATTATAATACCAATTGAAATTAATATTGTCCCATTAAGGAATTCCACTTTTATTGCTGGTTGGGGTGCCTCTCTTCGGTAGGAGCGACCTCCAAATCAACGGTATGAATGCCTTATGGCATTCCCCGGGTCGCGACCTGGAGGTCGCTCCTACCAGAACATTTTGACAAATGGCATCTTATTTTTTAGAAATGGTATAATATTGTTTGCAAAAATGTCAACAAAAAAATCATATCGGGTGTGTAAAGTTTTGCCACTTGTCTGAACCAGGATTTCTTGATTTGGACCTACGGAAGAATGGAATAAAAATAATTAAAATTGGTATAATTTCAAAATATATGTCCTACGACACAAAACTCTCCTATATGACGGTGGAGGATGGTGTTGGGAGCATATCGTTCTGCACAAGAAGGAAAGCGGGTTGCGTTTCCGCTATAGGGACAGTCCTATAACTAAGTGGTTAAACTCGTTAAGTTTTTGTGTTTTGAACGCCTAAATACACCCCCCTTTATCCCGACCCTCCAACCCCCCGCAAGCGAGGGGAGGAGACTTTTAGATCTATTAGGTCCGTTCTTCATATAATAATTGTTTAGCGAGTAAACCACTTAAGGACTATTCCTCCGCATGATGCTCAGTATTTGACCTGTCATGCCACTGTCGGTGGGTTGTGTCGCAAGGAAAAGCGCGGATGGAACAACCTGCTCCGGGTCTTTCCAAGGATCACTATCTCCTCTAAATGTATCCTTACTCTCCCATGCAGGTTTTGAGAGTTGTGTTTTCACAGGCCCCGGTATAAGCACATTGGCGATGATGCCGTCCTGCCATACCTCCTCAGCAATGGCTTGTGTTAAGCCGTGCAATGCAGCTTTTGATGCACTATATATGCTGAGGTTTGCATGTCCTACCTGTCCTAAACCTGAACCGATGTTGATGATATTCCCCGATCCCTGTTTCTGCATGATGGGCAACACAGCACGGCAACAGTGGACAACAGCCATGACGTTGATCTGCCATACATCATCCCATTCCTGGTCGGTTGTGTCTAAGAACAATCCTCTTGGATTGATGCCGGCATTGTTGACAAGGATGTTTATGTGTTGGTAGTTTTCCACAGTCTTTTGGACAAGGCTTTCCACTTCATTTCGGTTTCGCAAATCAGTTGGGACAACGAGAACATTTCCACCATTTGATGTAATGACTTCTGCGACCTCATCAAGTTGGTCACGACTGCGGGATGTGATCACAACATTTGCACCTTCTGCAGCATAAGCAATTGCAATCGCTCTGCCGATACCACGTCCAGCACCTGTGACGATAGCGACTTTGTTAGTCAGTTGCATGGTTGATTCCTTCATATTTCATGTTGATTGTAATAACCCAAGTTGCTACCTATAGGATTTTAGACCTACAGACACCGTTTTTAATAGAGTATAATACACTTTTTGGAAGTTTTTGTAGCACAAACTGCCAGTTTGTGTGGTAAGATGCACAATCTGGCAGATTGTGTGGTAAGATGCGCAAACTGCCAGTTTGTGTGATAAGATGCACAATCTGGCAGATTGTGCTACTATGTGGCAACTTGGGTTGTAATAGGTAAAATGTTTTATGTACGACCTGTTTGATGCCACATTTTGACTAAACGTGTCAATTGTGAGCGACCTGATTTGACTTTACGTATTAAGTCGGTAGCAAGCGAAGAGAGCATATCTTGACCGTTCTCCTCTGCCTTTTCCACCTCTTGCTTTAGTTGGTAGGTTCGACCTGCCTTTACTCTGTTTATCTCTGAACGTAATTCACTTGTAACGCGGTAGAGACTTCGCAATTCAGATTGTAATTTCTCCCGTTTCTCTGCTGCAGAGGATTCAAACTGTAACGTCAATTCAAAATCACCAATACTGAGTCGTTCCAGGACCTTTACATCCTGTTCATTATACGCTCGGTTGATCAGCGGCATAAGTTTTTTACGTCTTTTTTTCTCTTTTGAATTCTCAGCTTTATCGGGATGAAACCGCTTTGCCAGCCTTCTGTAAAGTGATTGAAAATATTTTGCTTCTTCGTCAGGAAGTTTATTTGATTCAGATTCTTGTTCTGCTTCTTTGTATTCTTCAGCAGCACTGATTCGCGAACGAATTTCTCGGAAACAGGATTCTACGCGTTTTTCTATTTCTTCTTCACTGAGGTTTTCTCTTTTTAATTGTAGGCGAAGACGATATTCTTTTGTCTCAAGATCAACCTTTTCAAGTTCAAGATAATGACGACCCACATGCGCATTATAGCGATGTTGAAACAGGTCAACTTCAGCCTTAAGGTTCTCTATAGTTACCGTAAGTTCCTCAATCTGTTCCTGTTTTTCCTCAATTGTCTTGCGTAATCTGTCGATCTCTTTTTCGTCATGGCTATTGACATAAACTAAGGTGGTAGGATTCATGGCGTTTTCCTACAGATACAGAAGACTTTTGTATTGAATGTACATTCTGCTCTTATCAGTCATACGTTATTGTGTATACTGATGAAGTTGTATAAGTTTATAGGGCAAAAACAACGATCACAAATTTATTTTTTTCGATATGTAATACGACCCCGTGTCAGATCATACGGTGATAGTTCAATGGTTACCTTGTCGCCGGGTAGAATTTTGATGAAGAATTTACGCATCCTACCAGAGATATGTGCAAGGATTCTGTGCTTGTTTTCTAATTCAACCCGAAACATTGCATTGGGTAAAGGTTCAACAACAATACCTTCTACCTCAATTTTATCTTTTTTGGAAGGTTTCTTATCAATACTGTCTGTATCAAACTCTTCACTGAGAATTTCCTCTTGAGGAATAGTCGATTGTCGATTACGTTTTGACGTTCGCTTATTTGAAGTCCTTGTCTGAGGTTTTCGTTTATTTCCTGATGGTTTACGATTCAAAATATAGTTCTCCTTTATTTATAATACCAATTTTAATTATTTTTATTCCATTCTTCCGTAGGTCGGTAGAGGCGCGAAACCCAACAGGATAGACACAATCAACACATGTCGGGTTTCGCTGCGCTCTACCCGAAATCAACGGTATGAATGCCATTTAGGCATTCCCCGCCTACGGAAATGGTATATTTAAAATAGTATAAAAGATTCAGTTAATCTCATAAATGCGATTTTGTCCAAATTCACCGCATCTTGTTTTTGGTAAATCGGGGTTAGAAACCCCCTCCCACCATTGATGAGATAGGTTGTAGTATTTGTAGGTGTTGACACAGTACTATGATTGATCTTCATAACTGAAAGATTTGCCTGCTTCCAGAACAAGCTCTTTAAAATAATTAGTAGCGAGTTGGAGTTTTTTTTCAGATTCCACTTTATCGCTACTTGTAGAAACTAAGTCAATAGGCATTGTATTGTTTTCGGTGCTACGTAAGGATACATAAGCTTTCAGATATACTTCTGGATGCCGTTGCATGACCTTTTGCATGAGGGGTGAAACTTCTGCTTCAAACATACTTACAAAAACGCGCGCGGTGCTGATTTCGGCACGGTATCGTTCTATGATAAGCGGTTGAATATGCGTTTCAAAAATTGCCTTCATTTCGCGCGGCGGTCCGGGCATCATCAGTATCGTAGATTGTTTATGTTGAACACTGATGCACGGTGCCCACCCTGCTGGGTTCTGCAGCACTTCTGCCGTTTCTGGTACTGTTGCCATTTTCATCAATGCGTCATTAAGCGGGTCGTTTTCTGACATCCCGCGTCGTTTGCGAAATTCTGCAAGAGTCACCTCACTCACGACAGGTTTTGTGCCGATGAGTGACGCAACAACTGTGACTGTCATATCATCTGGTGTCGGTCCGAGGCCGCCTGTTGTTAGGATAAGCGATGTTTGACGGTGAATTGCTGAGTCCAACGCTTCGGTCATGTCATCAGAATCATCGCGAAGCATGGTTACCCTTCGTAATTCTCCTCCGAGTTGGAGTATCTGCTGTGCGATCCAGTGTGCGTTGGTATCCTGTATTTGTCCGAGGACCAACTCCGTTCCGATTGAAAACAGTTCTATTGCCACATAATACTCCTTTTACAAAACCTATTCAAGAAAATAAAATCAGGGAGATAAAAATGTTCTCCCAATGTCTAATACTGCAAGACTATTATACCTATTTCACATATTTTAGCACATTTAACATATAGTTGTCTATATGGGTGTGTAAAGTTTTTGTTACCTTTTTTGTCAGAATCACGGAATTCGCGGATGACACGGAATTCGCGGAAAAGACTGCTGTATCAGAATTTATTGCTAAGTATAAACATCATATAAGCAAGACTATTTATTGGGGTATCTTTTCTGTATCTTCCGTGTCCTCCGCGAATTCCGCGATTCTGTCTGAACCAGGATTTGCAAATTAGGAGATGTTGTCGATTCTCCCTGCAAAGACTGTTGATTTTGCGTTTTTTCTTGGACGATTAACCCTTAAAATGTTTTCAAATGAAAACAAATTTCGTTTTTTTGAAAACATTTATAATGTGGTGTAAACCCAGTCGTAGCAAGGGTTAACAGGCAATTTCTTGTGAATTTAAAAAAATATTTTTTGAAAAGTGTAACATTTTGAAATTTCTTGTCCTTTTACGATTAGAATGTGTCAGTTTTATTGATGTGGTCATAATATTTTACCGTAAGTTTCATGTGTGAAGTATATTATAACACGTATAATAGTGTATGTCAAGTATTTTTAACGTTTGTTGTGATTTTTTTTGTTTTTTATAGTATTAAGGACTTACGCATCCCCCCTTGATAAGGGAGTTAGGGGGGTTAAAAAGTCGTCATTTCAGATATTTAACCCCCTAAATCCCCCTTATCAAGGGGACTTTAAGAAGAAATGCGTAAGTCCGGGTATTGTTTATATTATAGCGCGTTATGTATGTCAGTTTCCAAATTGTCTTTGGTGTGGAACAATAGATATCCAATAAATATCCAATAGATTTCGGTTAATGCTTCATAATGTATTGAAAAAACTGGACGATTGAATGCCCCTGCAATGTCTGGGTATGCCAAAAACTTTACATACCCCAATGTCAAGCTTCTATCTGTTCAGTAAATTTATCACAAACCCTGTCGCCATCTTCGGATAGAAATATGTTGATTTCTGCGGCATCACCGAGCCTGCCATAGCCACATCCAAAACCTGCTCAACAGGCGTGGGATTCATCAACAATGCCACACGGTCAGGACCCTCTTTTACATGTGCGACTGCATCATCAACGTAAGCAGTATAACTAATATGGTCTGCTAATGTTTCAATCTTAAACAACTTGCTGATGATAGTATCTTGAACAAGCGTAACATCCAATTGTCCTGCAGAGGGTGTATGTGGAATTAACAAACGATATTTGTTGTCAGGCGTGGACATGCCAACCGCAGGTGATTTCCCCTTAAAAGTCCCCAATTTTTCCATAAGGTTTGACAGAGAATCAATTTCGTGTACCTCGAATTCTTCAGGCAATCCAGCAATAGCATGATTTATCTGTTCTGCCGTAAGATCGTTGAGTAAACGGTGAATTGCCAAAACCGCTAAACCGGGTGATTCCATCCGTACAAGGTTCACCATCATATAGTCGTAACCTTCTAATGTGTCTATTCCTATTTGACGAGACATTTCATCTCTAAATGCCAAAGCAGTTTCATATCTATGATGACCATCAGCAATCAGCAGCGGTTTTGATGAAAAAAGGTTCTGAATTTCACGATTAGATTCTGGACCATCTAAAGACCACAATTGGTGTGTGCTTCCAAAAGTTTCTGGGCAATCTACCATGGGGCGTTGGACATCGGTAAAACCTTGAAAGATTTGCTCAATATCACCATTTGGGTCTTGATATAGAAGAAAGATCGGACTAAGGTTTGCATGGCATGTGCGCATCAGATTGAGTCGGTCAATCTTCGGTCCGGCGTGTGTTTTTTCGTGAGGTAGGATAACTTTGTTTTCAAAGGGTTCCAACTTGATAAGTGCAATCAAAGCGCGGCGGGTATAGTCTTTTCCATCTGGTGCATGAAATGATTGGTCATAAACATAGTAACACGGAGACGGGTCTTGAACGAGGGTAGCATCAGATATCCATTGTTGGAATAGTGTTGCAGCACGTGTATATTGATTGTTCTTTTCGCTGTCATCCGCTTGGGGTTGGCTCAATATAAGGTGAATGATATTGGCTTTATGTCGTGCTTCTAAATCAATGCGTTCTTCAGGTTTAATGACATCGTAGGGAGGTGCAATCACTTCCGCTATACTGTTTATTTTTTCAAGATTGTAGCGTAAACCGCGAAATGGAATAACCGTTGTCTCCATATAACTCCTCTATTATGATTAATCTAAGTTGCTATCTATAAATTTTAAACCTGGAAACACCGTTTTTAATGAAAAAATGCTGATAATTAGTCTATTATTTGTAGCAATCCAGTTTGCGCCCTTTATGACACAATCTGGAAGATTGTGGTACAGTAGGTGGCAACTTAGGTTATGATTACGAATATAAGTCTCCAAATGTCTTAATCCCACAACTTCGTACTGAAGTACCTTTCGCCGATGTCATTAAATACTGTGACGATAACACCTTTCTGTATCTGCTGTGCAAGTTTGTATGCTCCGTAAAGGTATCCGCCCGATGATTGCCCAACAAACCATCCTTGCCGCGCAAGACGAATACACATTTCGTGTGCATTTTCAATGGTAACAGGAATTTGGCAGTCAATTACGGATTGATCCAGGATTTCTGGTACGATGTCGTCTGGATGTCCAAGATGTTTGAGCCCTTCTATGCCGGGGAACTCATCAGGTTCAATGGAACATATCTGTATATCAGCGTTATATTCTTTAAGTCGTCTACCGACCCCAGTGATAGTACCGCCAGTACCAACACCAGCGACAAAGTGTGTCAGTTTACCGTCTGTCTGGTTTAGGATTTCTACACCGGTTGTTTCGTAATGTGCACGCCAGTTATTCTCGTTGTCGTATTGTGAATTGAAAAAGTACCTGTCTGGTTGTGCTTTATACCTTCGGTCTACCTCGCGCAAAGCCTCATCATATCCGAGTATTGCATCGGTGTAGATAATCTTTGCGCCGTGTGAATGGATGCGTTTTTTTCGTTCCTCACTGGCGTTGTCGGGAATAACGAGTTCAACTTTATAGTCGAGAATTGCCCCAATCATTGCATAAGCAATTCCGGCATTCCCTGAGCTGGAATCTAATATAACCTTTTCGCGTGTGAGTTCTCCTGAGGCAATTGCCTCAGTAATCATGCGTAATACGGGGCGGTCTTTAATAGAACCACCTGGATTATAGGTCTCTACTTTTGCGTAGATCTCTATGTTTGGTAATTCATTAGCAAAAAGATCAATTTTAGCAAGTGGGGTGTTTCCAATGATTTGCAGTAGCGGATGATCTGATAGGTTCACGATAGTATCGGTTCGGGTGCCCATGTAGCGTTATGTACCTTCCCTTTCCTTTATGTGTCAACTTATTGATGTCACAATCTTTCGTTTAGCAACTGTGTCATGTAGTTCTTTGCAGCATCTCCAGTCAATTCACCCTTGAGAATAGGTGTGACCTCAAATTCTGCGAGTCTTAGTGTCGGATTAAGTCCATGTTTTGTGGGTAACCAATCCCGAAAAGTATCAAAAAAAGCTCTTTGTGCTGCCCGTCCGTTCATGTAAGGAAAATCTGCTGTGTGTCGCCTAAATCTGTCTGGTCCTTTGGCAAGTGCTGCTGCATGATACTGCTGGCAAAACTTTAAGTATTTTTCTTTTTTGTAAGAAAGCGGTACGTCGTTAGGGTAATACCTAAATGTGGTTTCGCGAAATTGGGTGAAGTGTTGCAGCTCATCAAATTCAAATATAAAGTGATACGGTTCTGGGAAATAGGCATCTGGTGTCAAGTATCCATCAGATTTTGCTGTTGTCCCTTCCCAATCCCCATTGAATTCATGATAGAGTTGCATGAGTGCGTCGTAGAAACTTCCGAAATCCTCACGCGACGGTTTGTTCCGAAGCCATTCAAATTGTGCGCGTCTTTCTGCTGGCGTTTCTAATACCTCTTCTACAAGCGCGATAATACCGACTTCTAATCGCATCTAAACAGAACCGATTTTGTTTATACAGGTTCAGTTTCCAAATCCTTCAATGAACTCTCAACTAAAGGATTCGTTAAACTTGCAAGATAGTCTCTATCCCGCTGCAGTGCTTCCAGTTTATTGTCACCACGAACAAATTCTACCTGAATGTACCCATCATAATCAGCAGCGTTGAGCGTCTCAACGATCTTGCTGTAATCAACAACACCTTCGGAGATTGCACACGGTTTTCCCTGTTCATCAAAGTTCTGTGCATGGACGTTCACGATGTGAGGTGCAAGTTTTTGCGCAGCTTCTTGATTTTCTTCCGCACTGTGTTGGGCAAGTGGCTGATAGTAGGTTTTCAGGGAAGACATATTCGTTCTCTCAATTATCTCTAAAATGCTATCAGCAGTATCAGTAAGTTGATTGTTGTGCATCTCCATACCCATTGTGAGACTCCTGAAATTTGCCCATTGGGATAAACTGACCAATCGGAATAGGATCATCTGTTTATCGTAGGGCGTAACGGATTTTGAAGGACCGCCGCCGGACCAAATTCTTACAAGATTTGTTCCAAGTTCTTGGGCGATTTTAAACGCTTCCTCAAAATGCTTTTGATGGAGGTCCATCAACGGATTGACATAGGAACCGTAAGCAGAAATTTCTAAACCCTTTTGTTGAGTCAATTCCTTGATGCTTTTTACATGAGATTCATCGTATTCTGCTGGCATGTGTGGAGATTTACCCCAAATTTCAATACCATTAAATCCGTAATCAGAAGCGATATTGATCACTTCATCTAACGGTTTATCTTGAAAAGCGATGCTGCATAAACCCAATTTCATTGCTTTTTCCCCGTATGTATATTACTTTAAAGAATAGGATACCATAATTATGGCGAGATTGCAAGGAAAGTTTGGTGATGCTCACTATTCCAATTTTTGACAACTTAAGTCTTAATATGGTATAATAGTTTCAGAAAAAATTAGCTGCGTCCACACATAGAAGGGGCCATTAAAAATTACTAATGCGGATCATCGGACGAAGAAAATTGGACGAATTTGCAAAAAGACACTCAACTGCCAGACAAAGACTTCAGCACTTCGATCCTGTTGCGTCCGTAACCTATCCAGAGGGTACTTATCAATGGTTAGTGGAGATATTAGACAGATTAATAAATTTCTGGGAACGACACGGACATTTTGGTACCACTAATTTGACAGAAAACGAATATGAATGGCTTGATGATGTCCTTGAAGAATTAATCTATTCTGTTGGTGAGAATGAAAACCACATATTAGCACCATTGATAGAATTTGTTACTCGTCTCATTAGCAGTTATGAGGATGCTTATGTTCCAAAACTGACAGAACAATCTCTAAAATTAGCAGAGAAAGAAACACTTGAAGATGTAAGTGAAGATGATCTTGCTGCACATGCTTTCTTTTTAATTGGTTATCTTCTCTATCAAGGCAAACAAGCAGAAAAAGCTCTTGCTGCTTACGGCATGGCAATTGCACTGAAACCTAATTTTTGGGAAGCTTATAACAACAGGGGTGGTTTACTGCAGGAACTCTGCAAATATGATGAAGCAATTGCTGATTTTGGGAAAGCAATCGGTTTTGCTCCTAATTCTGCCGAACTTTACGTTAACAGAGGTTGTGCAAAAGGTTTATCTGGTCAACATAAACATGCCAAAGACGACTTTAACTATGCAATTAAGTTAAATCCAAGTTATGCAAAAGCCTATTGCTGCAGAGGAATGACAAAGATTGAGTTGAATCGTCCTGATGATGCAAAATCAGATTTCCAAACTGCCTTAGAACTTGCTGAACAGCAGAAACAAGAAAATCTCATCATCTCCATTCAGAAGAAGATTCAAGAACTCAGTAATTTAACAACATAAGCTCGCGAAAAATAAAGAGGAAATATGAACAGAAAAACCAATAAACCAAACGTTCTCTTTATCATTTCAGACCAGCCCAGATACGACTATCTGTAACCCCATGAAAATGTCCAAGATACCCTTAATACAACCAACCTACCCAGATGTCTTATCCGCGTCCTCCGCGAAATCCGCGATTCAGAATCAAGCGCGATTCACCCCAAACCTATTGGGTATCTATTGGAAATCCCAATAAACAATATCCAAAAAACTACCAACCCAACCAAAAACCACATATAATATAACTGCTATAGTTTGGACAATTTTTACATAATATCAAATTAACGGGATTTATCTATTTTTCCGATTAATTAGAATTGATATAATTCAAAATACGAACTGAAAATGATCATGTAACGCACATCAACAAACACAAAAACAGCAGGCAAATCCAAAACAAAAATGCACTACAAAAAAACGATAAAAACCCCATTTAGTTGTTTTTTTCAAAATTTCGCAAATTTATTAAACCTTCACAAACCCATACCACGAAAGGATCGAGAACACTTTTGAAAAAAAATGCAAAAAACGCAAAAAAACAACTAATACCATTTCTAAAATATAATTTCTCATTAGCTGTGGAGAACTGGTAGGAGCGACCTCCTGGTCGCGACCGGGAGGTCGCTCCT
>JAAXHO010000038.1 GCA_012270795.1 Candidatus Poribacteria bacterium | reverse complement strand
AAATCCTGGTTCAGACAAAAAATCCGCAATTCAAAACAAAAACCTCAACAAAAACCCACTTGACAAATCATCAGAAAAAATGATAAAATAAAATCCTAAAAATAAAGAAAGGAAAAAAATATGGCATCACAAACAGAGTTAAAGTCAATGTTAAACGCACCCATTGCCTTAGCACCAAACACATACCTGCACTTCTATAACGGCGGGAAACTTCGCGCTGAATTCATGGGTGAACCCGATCCAAAAGATGATTATTACTCAGAAGAATGGATCTTTTCTACAAATAGAGCAATCACACCCGGCAGAGAAAACCCACCAGAAAAAGGGTTCAGTATCATCCAACTCCCAAGTAGTGAAAAAGTTTTACTAAAAGAATTGTTGGACGCATACCCCGAAGAAACACTCGGCAGTGCACACGTCGCAAAATTCGGTACCGATCTGGGAGTACTGCTCAAGATTTTTGATGTCGGGGAAGGCGCGCATATTCCAATCCATTGGCACCCGAACCCAGACTTCGCAAAAGAACACCTTGATTCACCATTCGGAAAAAACGAAGCATGGATACTCATCGGTACACGCCCCGGCGCAAAGGCATGGATCGGTTGGAAAGAACCAATGGACAAAGCCGAATTTCGACGCTTGATGGACGCACAAGATATAGAGACACTGCGAAGCCTCATGCACGTCGTGGAACCGAAAGTCGGAGAAGTCTATTTCTTACGCACACCAATCGTACACTCACTCGGCACAGGACTCTGTGTGCTTGAACCACAGGAACCGACTGATTGGAATATCCTCGCAGAATGGGAAGGGTTCCCCTACGGTAAAGAAGATGGACATCTCGGTCTCGGTTGGGATTTAGCAGTAGATGCCGCCGAATTCGACAAACTGGAATTGGATTATCTCAATAACTATATTCGGCGCACACCAGAACTCGTCCGAGCAGAAGGCGAAAACCGAGAAGACCGAATCGTACCTGAAGAAGCGTTACAATACTTCGGATGTTCACGTTTAACCATAAACTCAACACTCAGCATGCCAGCAGGAAAAGGGTTCTACGCACTTGTAACGTTGGGCGGCGAAGGTGTACTACGAGGGGATTTTGAAGATGTCCCGCTCAAACGCGGCAAATCTGTCTTCATTCCACGCTGCTTGTCCAGCTTTGTTATCGTAAGCACCAGTGACACACCGATGGAAATTATCTGTTGCTATCCACCAAACCTTTAAGTGTTTCAAGCATACCGAGATACACAACGGTAGCACGCAATGTTAGGCTTTAAACCTCCGAAACCTAATTTGTCGGTAATAAAGGTCGCCAACGCAATTATGCCGTTATACAATCGGTTGTACCTGAAAGGGTTGACTTTAGAGATTGATGCGGAGTCTGTAGCAAGGTTAAAATCAACTCAGGATTACTCCACGCTAATTTCCCCTAACCATGCTGCATCTGCAGATCCGATAGTAATGTTTCTGTTATCTAAAAATTTATCTCAACCGTTTTACTATATGGCGGCAAGAGAAACTTACGGTAAAGGTGTGTTTAGAGGGTTTCAAGGTTTTCTGATGCAACGCCTCGGAGTTTATTCGGTAGTTCGTGGTACTGCAGATAGAAATGCCTTCAGAACAACCCGCCAAGTTTTATCTGAAGGAAAATGGCCACTTGTGATCTTCGGTGAGGGAGAAATATCACGCCAGAATGACACAGTGATGCGTTTTGAAAGGGGACCTATCCAACTCTGTTTCTGGGCAATGGACGACATGAAAAAAGCGGAAATTGACAAACCACTCTATGTTGTTCCACTCGGTATCAAATATCGGTATACAAAAGATATGTGGAACGTCATTGATGCGGCATTGACTGCGTTGGAACGGAATATACTTCCACCCACAGCACGCACACCGATAGAACGGTACCAACGCCTGAGACGTATCGGAATCGCTGTCCTAAAAACGCTCGCAGACGAATATCAATTCAAAGTAGTCCCTTCCGCTTCACTCAACGAACAAATTCAAGGACTCAAGGAACAGATACTATCGCACGCAGAAAAAATAATGGGCATCCAATCCGATAACGATGTCCTGATTCGTGTACGCGCCTTGAAAAACCTCGTTGATGCTGAAGTCTATAGAGATGTTGAGCAGATGACCGAGTATGAACGAAAAATACATGAAGAACAACTTCAAAAATTTCAACAATTTTATCCAGATTTGAATAGATTAATTAACTTCATCGCAATTTTCGATGGGTATGTCGCAGAAGAACATTCGCCAGAACGTTACCTTGAAGTTATATTTAGGTTGGAAAAAGAGGTATTTGGTGTAGCAAAAATGCGGGGGCTACGCGTAGCGTCAATCCGCACAGGCAAACCAAAAAATCTCTTGGAACACTACGACACATATAAATCACAGAAAAAAGAGACAGTTGAGAAAATTACAACCGAACTTGAAACAGAAGTACAAAACTTAGTTACAGAATTGTCATCAGAGCATAATCTATCTCATAAATGGTAGGAGGGGTTTCTAACCCCGATATGGTAGGAGGGGTTTCTAACCCCGATATGGTAGGAGGGGTTTCTAACCCCGATTTACCAAACTTATACCGCATTCACATTATATTAATTCCTATAGGAGGAAAACATGGCAAAAAAATTGTCTATTGGAAGTTGGGCTTACGCATTTGGACCCTATGAAGAGAATCCTGTCCCCTTTGATGATGTCGTCAAACGACTCAGTGAACTTGAGTTCGACGGCATTGAAATCGGGGCATTTAAACCACATATTGACATAAATGATTACCCGATGAAAAGTGACCGAGACGCTGTGAAAGGACTGATCAGTTACTACGGGTTGGAAGTTTCTGGATTAGCAGCTGACTTCTGGTCTCATCCCGGGCCCGGAACGGATGAAGCGCAAGAGGACGACGCATATTTCAAACTCTTCAGACGCAACCTCCAACTTGCACTTGACCTCGATTCGCCATCAATACGAGTTGACACAGTATCAGATCCTGAGAAAGAGATTGAAGGGGTTGAACGGCAGGAAGCGTGGGATAGAATCGCATCACTATGGAGACGGTGCGCACAAGTCGCTGAAGACTATGGCGTACTGATGCTCTGGGAATTTGAACCAGGTTTTATGTTCAATAAACCAAGTGACATCATAAACTTGCCTAAGGCTGTAGATCACCCCAATTTCAAGGTCATGTTTGACACATGCCACGCACAAATGTGTGCAACAGTCGGGGCAAGACAGGTCGGGGAAAAGGAAACACTCGGGGATAATGGTGTTATTGAGCTGGCACGGCAACTCAAAGGTGAGATTGGACACTTCCACCTTATAGATTCTGACAATACGTTACACGGAGACGAAACAAGCACTCACGCTCCATTTGGAGACGGTGTCCTAGACTTTGACGCAATCATACCGGTCATCATGGACGAAACAGGATATGATGGCGAATGGTTCTCAATAGACCTCTGTTTCTGGCCCAACGCATGGGAAGTCACTGAAGATGCCAAAAAGTTCCTAACACCTTATTTGGAAAAATACTAAGACATTGCCAAAATAGAAACGGCGCGGTATAACCCCGCGCCACCTTCCACAATATATGATTAATTTGCGCTCATTAGATCCCTTAATTGAACTCGCTTTTGCTGAGGACATCGGGATAGGTGATATTACTACAGAAGCAACAGTGTCATCTACTCAACAAGCAATCGGTACTTTCATCGCAAAAAGTGACGGTGTGATTGCTGGATTACCCGTTGCAGAACGGACCTTCAAGAAACTGGATGCCACACTCACCTTCCAACCTTTTGTCAACGAGGGGGACACCATTACTGCTAATACACCGATTGGGGAAATTCAAGGTAACGCCAAAAGCATCCTTACGGGTGAACGAACCGCACTGAACTTCCTTCAACGCCTATCTGGTGTAGCGACATTAACAGCACAATTTGTTAATGCAGTCGCAAACTATAATGTAAAAGTAGTTGACACACGAAAGACGACACCCGGATGGCGTGCCCTTCAAAAATATGCAGTGCGTGTTGGCGGTGGAAACAACCACCGCTTCGGGCTTTATGACGGTATACTCATCAAGGATAATCACATCGTCGCTGCGGGGGGAATACGCAATGCTGTTCGGAGAGCAAGACAGACCGCACCCCATACCGCAAAAATTGAGGTAGAAGTAGAGAATATAGAACAGGTCAGTGAAGCTCTTGAAGCAGAAGCAGACATTTTACTGCTGGATAACATGTCTATTGATATGATGACACAGGTTGTTCAACAGATTGGCAACCGGGCAATCACTGAAGCATCCGGCGGGATTACTCTGGAACAGGTACAAACTGTGGCTGCAACCGGTATTGATCTCATCTCTGTCGGAGCTTTGACACATTCGGCAATACCGATGGATATCAGCCTAAAGTTAACCCTTGCCTAAGGAGTAGAACATTGAAAATTAATACAACTCATTTCGCGCACACAACAGAGGAAAATTAGACCCGTGCAAGCCCCCATAAGCCGCGAAAATATGATACGCGGTGTCTTTCTATTACTGCTATTTACATTGGTCGGATTATTGCTTGTTTTTCTTTGGAGTGATACCTCAGATACAAGTGAATCCCAAGATTTAAATAGTAGATTAGAGGAATTAAAACAGGTCTTTCTGAATTTACAGGTAAAATTTCTCATCGGTGCAGGGGTGTGTATGTTAATAGACTGGTTTTGTGGTGGTCTACGATTTCACATTTTTGTCCGGATAGTAGCACCGTCAATCAGATTCCGAGATAGTTTCCGCGCAATTTTGGCGACAATCTGCGTCTCAGCTATTACACCATTCCAGACAGGAGGCGTTGGACACCTCTATATTTACGCCCGTTCTGGCGTGCCGTTGTCAGGAGCTATTACCGCAGGTATTGTCGCATTCCTTTCCACATTAGTCATTCTCATTCTATCAGCAGGTGGAATATTGATAATTGACCCCAGCTCCATGCCAGAACAGGCTACGTTAATATTAATATTAAGTTTTCTGATATTTAGTTTAGTGTTTATAGCGTTTCTTCTGCTACTTTTCAAACCTGATATCATTTTTCGTTTATTTAATTGGTTGACACAACTTGTAGGGAGAAAACTCAAACCGCTTGCCCCTTTCTTAAAACGCGCAACGTTGAAAGTAGAAGAAATTACGACCGAACATAAATCATTTGCAATAACACTACTCCGCCAGCATAGATGGACATGTGTGTTAAGTCTATTCCTTACATGTGGATTCTTTGGGGCAAGAATTGTTGGCAGTTATTTCGTTGTAAAAGCACTTGATGCAGATGCCACACTTTGGGAACTGTGTGTTGTTGGCATGTTGCTTAATTTTATCGTCCTGTTCGCACCAACACCCGGAGCAAGCGGTGTGGCTGAGGTAACTACGAAACCATTGATGGAAAACCTCATACTTGGTAAACTCATTACGCCGTACGTCATGCTGACGCGTTTTTTCACCGTTTATTGTGCGGTCATAATTGGAGGCGTTATAATCGGTTTACAACTGGCAAAAGATTTCAGAATTAGAAAAGTGGGTACAGTCGAAGATTCTGTCCCGCATGGATAGCTCATCTTTTTAGTGAATTTGAGGATAATAACACAAACGGCTAAAAACTAATACCATTTTTACTTTATAATATACCATTTCCGTAGGTCGGGTAGAGCGGAGCGAAACCCGACAGGTGTTGATTGTGGTTATCCTGTTGGGTTTCGCTCCGCTCTACCCGACCTACGGAAGAAATAAAAATAATTAAAATTGGTATAATCAGGACTTACGCATTCCTCCCTTGATAAGGGGGGTTAGGGGGGTTAAAAAGGCGTTAATCAACAATATTTCAGTGAATTAACCCCCACCCTCCCATACGCTATCGCTATGGGAACCCTTCCCCCTTATCAGTGGGACTTTAAGAGAAAATGCATAAGTCCTAACTAATACCATTTCTAATTTATTATATCTTATTAGCTGCTGATATCTGGTAGGAGCGACCTCCCGGTCGCGACCGGGAGGTCGCTCCTACCGAAGGGAATACCTCCGATCAGCAATAACAGTGGAATTCCTTAATGAGACAATATTTGTTTAAATCGGTATAATATTTGAAAGGAGAATCATGGCAAACATAATTGAAAAAGTTGATCCCAAAACAACAAAACTCGGTTGGATCGGAACAGGTGTCATGGGTAGATGGATGTGCCAACGCCTCATGGACCTCGGTTACGATATGACCGTCTATAACCGCACGCAATCTAAGGCACTTCCTCTCATAGAAGACGGTGCAAACTGGGCAGATTCCCCCAGCGATGTGGCTGCTGTATCAGATGTCGTCTTTACGATTGTCGGATTTCCACCAGACGTACGCGAAGTATACCTTGGCGATGAAGGCATCTTGAAAGGTACAAAAGCGGGTAGCATTATCGTTGACATGACAACAACTGAACCCTCCCTTGCACAAGAAATCTACGAAGAAGCCAAAAAACAGAAGGTCTCATCGGTAGATGCACCTGTCTCAGGGGGAGATGTCGGGGCACGCGAGGCACGCCTCTCTATCATGGTCGGCGGAGATGAGGATGCAGTACAAGCCGTTATGCCGCTCTTCTCCACTATGGGAAAGAACATTGTACATCAAGGGGGCGCAGGTGCAGGACAACACACCAAGATGTGTAATCAGATTACCATCTCCGGCACTATGATTGGAGTCTGTGAGGGGTTAATCTATGGACATAAAGCAGGATTAGATTTGGAAACAATGCTATCTTCAATCAGTGGGGGCGCAGCAGCATGCTGGTCGTTGGATAACTTAGCTCCGCGTGTTCTTAAACGAGACTTTGACCCAGGTTTCTTTGTGGAACATTTCATCAAAGACATGAGCATCGCATTGGACGAAGCACGAAAAATGAACCTGAGTCTACCTGGGCTTGCATTAGTACATCAACTCTATACCGCAGTGCAAGCACAAGGACACGGACGCTTAGGCACACAAGCCTTGCTACTCGCATTAGAACAAATGTCCGGCACCGAAGTAAATTAACCTATGTAGCACAATCTGTTAGATTGTGCATCTTAGAACACAAATGCCTGAACCATGATTTGAAAATCCTAGTTCAGACAAGTGAAAATAACTTTGCACACCCGACAATGTCCTATTGGAAAATATAAAGAAAGGAGAATGAACATGTTTATGCGAAATATTTGGCTACCGGTCACTGTTTTCCTCGTAGTAATCTGTCTGGTACGTCCCGGCTTCCGAAGCGAGACAGACGCAGAAACAACCTCTGCAAACCCGCTTGAGGTAGCGGAAAAACTTATCACAACCGAAAACCATTACGAGGCAATACTTGCGCTAAAACCGCTTTTGATGCGTGATACCAAAAGCAAAGAACAAGAAGAAGCTCTCTGGCTGGCTCACACGCTTTTAATCAGATGGGAAAAAAAGATTATAGAAAACGGATCGCTTGAAAATGACATAGATCAAAAAATAGAAATCCTGAATCAATTGGGTGCGAATTTTGATAACATCGAGATCAACTTCGGTTATAGATACGGCTTTCTGCAACGGTTGATAGATGCCTATCCGAATACCCCGAAACAGCCCATCGCTGAATACGCACTCATCCAATCGGGATACACTGTGCCACGAGATATTGAGAAAACGCTTTCAGCACTGCACGCTTACATTGAGAAATATGAGAAAACTGGGCGTGCCGAAGTTTATAGGGCATATCTTGATATTGCTCATATTCATCACGGACTTTGGGCGGCGGTCACCTTTCATGATCATCCCACCGTTAGCATGTTCGGTAATTTCGGGGGTGAGGACCCTGAAAAAGACAAAAAACTTGCAGACTCATATAGAGAAATTGCCCTCAAATATTACGCGAAATTTCATATCAATCCGCACGGACTCACAGATAACTTTGATAATGAAAACTTTGATTTTAGTGATGAAACAAATTATCAACTTTTGAAGCGAAACGCAGAATTTGGTTGGGATTTTATTTTTTATGGATGCTAAAGCGTGTTGTCTGAATCGCGGATTACACGAAGAAGACTTCTGCCGCGATTCCGTACGCTTTGATTCAGATGTTAGGAGGAATATCATGAAAAACAAACACTGTTTGACCATAACAACACTTTTGCTGTTATTCGCTTTTATACCGATCAGCCTTGCTCAAGATTTTACGCAATGGCATTTACCTGAAGGTGCAAAAGCGCGTCTGGGAAAAGGTGTGATAGGTCAAATTAGATATTCCCCGGATGGCACAAAACTGGTTGTGGCAAGTAGTATTGGCATTCAGCTTTACGACACACAGACCAGTGAAGCATTTGCATTGTTCACAGGACGGACAACTGCTTTCGGTTGCATCGCTTTTTGCCCTTTAGATGGCACAATACTTGCCGCAGGTTCGGAACGTTCTATCTCCCTTTGGGAGGTCGGGACAGGTCAACACCTTCGAACGCTTGAAGGACATACAGATTGGGTCAGTAGTATCGCGTTCAGTCCCAATGGGACACTACTTGCCAGTGCAAGTAAAGACAAAACTGTTCAAATATGGGATGTCCAAACAGGCAACCACCTACAAACTTATGGAGAACATAAGGAGTGGGTCAGTGGTGTCGCTTTTAGTCCGAATGGTAAGTTGGTCGCGAGTGGCAGCTTAGATAAGACCGTCCATCTATGGGAACCTGAAACAGGCAAACAGCTTCACACGCTACAAGGACATAAGAGTAGGGTGAATAGTGTCGCATTTAGCCCTCTGGATGGCACAATACTTGCTATCGCGGAGACAGACGGATCCATCTCCCTTTGGGATGTCGGAACAGGTCAACGCTTGCGAATGCTTGAAGGGCATACAGATGAAGCTTATAGTGTGGCATTCAGTCCTGATGGCAAGGTACTCGCGAGCGGAGGTGAAGACGGCACCTTGGGTAATGATGGTTTTATCCGTCTCTGGGATGTGCAAACAGGTAGGCAGCTTGATACGTTCTATGGACATATAAATAGCGTTCACCATGTAGCTTTTCATCCTAATGGCAAAGTGCTGGCAAGTACAGGTGGGGACTACGAAACGATTCGATTCTGGGATGTCACCAAACGCAGTAACCACCACTCTCTTAAAGCACTCAAAGCACATTTTACCCCTGTGCATACTGTTGCTTTTAGCCCCGATGGTAAGAGGCTTGCAAGCGGGAGTTCGGACGGTGTTATATGTCTATGGAACGTGCAAACACATCAACTTCTTAACACTTTTGAGGAACATAAGGATGGTGTCACGAGTATGTCCTTTAGCTCTGATGGCAAAATACTTGTAAGTGGGAGTTCGGACGGTGTTATATGTCTATGGAACGTGCAAACACATCAACTTCTTAACACTTTTGAGGAACATAAAGGTAAGAAGGTATATAGTGGATCGTTCAGCCCTGATGGCACGATGTTGGCAGTCGGGAGTAGGAGTTTTGACAACTATAACATCTATCTATTTGATGCCAGAACAAGCACCCACTTTAGCACACTACAAGGACATACAAGCACGCTTCTTAGTGTGTCTTTTAGTGGCAATAGTCAACAACTTGCAAGCGTAGATTTGACCGGTGACATTCGTCTCTGGGATGTACGCACCAATGAGCAGCTTCGCGTGATAAGAGATAGTCAGCTTTATCCTGACAGCCTGTCCTTTAGTCCTGACGGTACGATGTTGGCAGGTGTGAACATGGAAAATATGGGAGACGATTCCATTGGCTTATGGGATGTGCGCACGGGACAGCAGCTTATCATATTTAACGAGAATGCGGAAAATGTTTATACCGTCTGTTTTCACCCTGAGGGTAAGATACTCGCAAGCGGGGATGAAGTCGGTGCAGCCCGCCTCTGGGATGTGCAAACAGGTCGGCATATCAGAAAACTTATAGGAAATACGACTGGCAATGTTTATAGTATCGCTTTTAGTCACGATGGGAAGATACTCGCAAGCGGGAATGAAGACGGCGCAGTCCGCCTCTGGAATGTCGGAACAGATGTCCATTTTGACTCACTTGAGGGATTTATGGGATGGGTCAATACCGTCGCGTTCAGTCCAGATGGTCAAACACTTGCCAGCGGAGGTTCGGAAGATTTCATCCGTCTGTGGGATATCGGGACAAACACCCCTCTTAGCAAACTATGGGCACATACAGATGGAGTAAGTAGCGTCGCGTTCAGTCCCGATGGTAAACTGATCGCCAGTGGGAGACCCGATACCATCTATTTGTGGGATGCCGCAACGCATAGACAAGTTGGTAGACTAAAAGGGCATAGATGGACTATTCATAGCGTTGCTTTTAGTCCGGATGGCAAACGCCTCGCAAGCGCGGGGCATGACAATACTATTCATTTATGGGATATAGAAACAGGTAGGAACTTTACCACGCTAAAAGGACATACAAATACAGTTAATACCGTTGCTTTTTGTCCAAATGGTAAACGCTCCGCAAGCGGAAGTGATGACAAAACGATTCGCTTATGGGATGTTGAAACAGGTAGACACATTGCCACGCTACAAGGGCATACAGATACAGTTAATAGCGTTGCTTTTAGTCCGGATGGCAAACGCCTCGCAAGTGGGAGTGATGACAAAACAATCAGATTATGGGATGTTGAAACAGGTAAATTGCTCCGTACCCTTGAGGGACATACTTGGTATGTCAGAAGTGTCTCTTTTAGTCTTGATGGGGCTACGCTTGCAAGTGGAAGTGCTGATGGCACAGTGCTATTGTGGGACATGTCAAGAAAAGAATGAAAGCGTTGTAATACCATTTGTCTGAACTAGGATTTGAAAATCCTAGTTCAGACAGAATTACTTATAGAATGTTGGTTAATGTCTCAAACGCATAGGAGCAATGAAACACACATGGCTGTCATCGCCTAACGGTTTTACGGTGAGGAAAGTAAACTCTCCAGCAAACTCAAGTACCAGAGATTCGGCTTCAATATGGGAAAATATCTCTGATAACCTTTGAGCGTCTAAACCGATACGCACGCTACCTGTACAAGATTCTACTGCAACCGTCTCATGTGCCTCACCGAGTTCGGGGGTCTCGGTTGAAATCTTAATTACTTCCGGGTCTATCTCCAAGGAGATAGAAAAGTTCTTCGGATTTGATAGTAAAGACACGCGACGTGTCGCGCTCAATATCGCATCCCTTGACACAATCGCGCGACCGTCATAGGATTCAGGTATAAGCGACTGGTAACGCATATCGTATTCACCTTCGACCAAGCGTGTCATCAACATGGAATTGTCATCAGAAAATAGTATTTGATTTCTGTGCAGGATAATCTTTACTTCATCGGAATTCGCGAAGGTACGCAGTATCTCACGTACTGCCCTCAAAGGCACGATAAAACCGTTCACATCCTCAGATGTTTTCAAGTGAGGCCCGTGTGCTAATGCAAGGTAATGCGTATCCATCGCAACCACTTCTGTCCTATCTTCAAGGAGGTTAAAAAAGAGCCCGTTTAGTTGGTATCTGAATTCCTCTGTGGATGCAGCAAACGATGTTTTGTGGATAACAGAGCATAAGGTCTCACCATCAATCGTTACACCTTCTCCATCAGCAGCGGGTAAATCAGGAAAATCTTCATCGGAAAGTCCAATTATCTTGTAGATACCATCGCCGCACGCGATCTCGATTCTGTGATTTTGTGTTGTAACAAAGTCAATCGGTTTGTTTTCGGGTAATTCTCGGACGATGTCTGTTAGTTTTTTAGCAGAGACGGTGACTGCACCTTCCTCTTTGATTGTGCCAATCACTTTCACTCTAATACCAACTTCTAAATCTGTTGCAGCACATTCTATATTCCCATCTTGTGCACGGATCAGGACGTTGGCAAGAATCGGTAAGGTATTACGTCCACTTGCTGCACCCTGCACCATCTGAAGAGAATGTAATAATTCCTCTTTTTCAAAAGCAAGTTCCATTTCATCAACTCCTATGCAAAAATAATTATGAATCATTTATCCAGACAAAAAACTTGTGGTTATCCTGTTGTAGATGCTTCTAAACGCATCGGCATGATAAAACATAGATGGTCATCATCACCTTCTGGCTTTACAATCAACGGTGTAACGCCATCCGTGTACTCAAATAATAGAGATTCTGTTTCAATATGTGTCAATACATCCATGAGCACACGTGCATCAAGTCCAATCAAAACTTTTCCATCACCAGACTCAACAGAAATTGTTTCATGTGCTTCACCCAGTTCAGGTGTATTCGCTGAAATCCGGATCTGTTCCGTATCTATCTCTAAGCGGATGAGAAAGTTCTTGGGGTCTGACAACAAAGCAACCCGACGCGATGCACGTAAAATTGAGTCCTTTGATACGACCGTACGCCCTTCAGATGATTCCCGAAATAGTTTCTGATAGGGGGGATAATCGCCTTCTACCAAACGGGTCATAAAGGTTGTGTTTTCATCGGAAAGTATGAGTTGATTCTTTAGGTGTGAAATTCTGACTTCAGGAGCATCCGCAAAGATACGCGAGATCTCCTTGACTGCCTTTAGGGGTACGATGAACCCGCTGGAATCTTCAGAGGCTCTGAGCGGTTCACAATGTACTAAAGCGAGTTGTCTTGCCCCGTCTGTTCCAACGACTTCCGTTTTGTCTTCTATGAGATTAAAATAGAGTCCATTCAGAGTATACCGGACCTCTTCGGTGGATGCTGCAAATTCTGTTTTATGTATCACCGAACACAACGTGTCACCATTGATTGCTATGCCTTGTCCATCAGCAGAGGGTAGTTCGGGAAAATCTTGATCTGATAACCCAATAATCTTGTAGACACCATCTCCGCATGTGAGTTCAACGCGATCATTTGCAGTTGTAACGAGTTCTATGGTTTCATTTGGTAGTTCGCGGACAATATCTGCCAATTTTTTAGCTGAGACAGTGATTGATCCCTCTTCCTTGATAACGCCAATGACATTCATTTTGATGCCGACTTCCAAGTCTGTAGCAGCACATTCTATTTTCCCATCTTGTGCGCGGATTAGGACGTTGGCAAGAATTGGCAACGTGTTTCGTCCACCTGTGACACCCTGTACCATTTGAAGTGCGTGTAAAAGATCTTCTTTTTCAAAAGCAAGTTCCATTCCATAAGCTCCTATCTATTGTCATATCAAAAATTAATAATTCTCACATATTAGATTTAATCCAAGTCTTCCTTGTATGTAGTAAAAATACAATTCATTTCGTTTTGGTCTTGACAAACTTCTGATTGTTTAGTATAACATAATGTAGAAAATATATCCATTCTTTTTGATATATTACCTTCAGTAGTTACGGACATAAGAACCTTGTCTGTGACTTTATCGTTACCTTCCAACTATAATGCGTCAAACGAACTATCAGACATCGCTTCCCATCGCAAAACGGGCAGTCCTAATTGGTACTGTGCTAATCATCGGAAATAGCTACTGGATAGCCTATATTGAGATGATATGGCACACTGCCCATCTAACGACAGTTGCTATGTCTGTTAACGTTATGTTTGGTATATTCGTTATCACGATGCTAAACATGGGTATACGTAGTTTTGCGCCGAGGGCTGCCCTCACACAACGCGACCTAATTGTTGTATACAGCATGTTGGCTGTCGGCAGTGCATTTTCTGGGCATGACTGTATTCCAAGACTTATGGGGTTGATCCCCTATGCTTTCCGTTTTGCAACTGCTGAGAATGATTGGGAAGCACTGTTATTTCATCACCTGCCTGAATGGCTGGTTGTTAAACACCCGAAAACTGTCACAGATTTCTATGAAGGTAACGTCAACTTCTTTACTGGTGGATATGTGCGATATTGGATTGTCCCCATCCTTTCTTGGTCTGCAGTTATCTTCCTGTTGATGCTCATCTTCCTTTATCTGACCTCTTTGATACGCAAACAGTGGATAGAGAACGAAAAACTCGCATATCCGATCATACAGATTCCACTTGAGATTACTACAAACCGTGGCATTTTCAAGAAACGGTTGCTATGGATAGGTTTCGGTATAGCGATGGGAATAAATCTCCTCAATGGGTTGCAGTTCTTTTTTCCGATATTGCCAGAAATACCTGTGAAAAAATATAACCTCAATATCTATTTCACACAGAAACCTTGGGATGCTATCAGTAGTACACCCCTTCGGTTTCATCCTTACCTGATTGGTTTTTCGTTTATTCCTCCGTTGGATTTAGCGTTTTCATGCACGTTTTTCTATCTGATGAAAAAAGCTCAACTCATTTTTGGAAGTGCGACAGGTGTGTCAAAGGTGCCGGGATATCCATTCTTAGGGGAACAGGGTGCGGGGGCGTTGCTTGCACTTGTGGCTATAGCAGGTTGGCATGGGAGAAAACATGTTGCAGCTGTGTTTTCACAGACAATTCGGCGGAATAGTACCTATTCACAGACAGAGGCAATCTCCTACCGTAGCACAATAATTACACTCGGATTATCGTTACTGTTGCTTGCCATCTTGTGTATTCGGGGCGGGATGTCGTTATGGGCATTTTCAGTTTTCATCTGCATCTATCTTACTATTGTTGTCGGATTAACCCGCATGCGTGCAGAACTCGGTCCACCGATACACGCGATCGGCTATCTAACACCACAATATATGATGATTTCCCTATTGGGTACACGTCGTCTCCGTGCTGGAAATCTTACGATGCTGTCGCTGTTGAACTGGCTTAGCGGTGCAAGTTATGCCTCTTTTCGCACACATCCGATGCCTGACCAGTTGGAATCTTTCAAGCTGGCAGAACGTACGGGGGTACGTAACCGTACGATGTTCGCTGTTTTAGTCATTGCGAGTCTGGTTGGCATATTGTCAAGTCTAATTCTCTACCCTTATGCGATTTATAGTGAAGGTGTTGCAGCAGGCTCAGAACAGATACATGCAGGTGGTGCGGATACATACAATTTTTTGTCGTCATGGTTAATCAATCCAAAACCGATGGATCTGTTAGCAACGACTGTACCTGGTGGGACGTTTATAGCGAATTTAGGTATTATGTTTCTCCGCTCGCGCTTTGTGTGGTGTCCGTTGCATCCCGCAGGCTATGCTATCGGTGTGGCACCGGGAACGACAGATATAATCTGGTTTCCGCTGCTAATTGCTATGGTAACGAAATGGATTATTTTACGGAATGGTGGCATAAAAGCGTATCGTCGTGCAATACCGTTCTTCATCGGATTGGTTTTGGGGGAAGCGTTGATGGGGTGTTTCTGGCCACTATTGAGTCTAATCTTGCGCTCTGCGGTCTATAGTTGGATATGATTCTGTATATCTGGATGTCCATGACAAACTACGATTCACACAACACAAAGCTAGACAGAGGCATTCAATTGTCACCCAGCATTATTGTTGGAGGGGTTTCTAACCCCGATTTTCCCTATCTTCGGTAGGAGCGACCTTTGGTCGCGACCGGGAGGTCGCTCCTACCGAAGGGAGGACCTCTAATCAGCAATAACAGTAGAATTTCTTAATGAGACAATATTTATCAGAATTGGTATTAGAATTTGCGCTTAATCGACAATTGAATGCCTCTGCCACGCCAGATATTTTCATAGACATATAGTCCATACACATGCTATAATGTAGCAAAATTTTAAGGAGATGGTTGTAATGACACATTCAATAACATTTCGCTGTTTGTTGATAGTTTTTCTTTTTTCGGGAGTTTTTGTTTTACAAGCACACGCATCAGACGTAACCGTAGGGTTGTTAGCAGGAAGTAACCAACTCGGTGAAGTTGAAGAAGCTGCCTACGATTGGGCGAACGATACGTATCAATCCACAATTATCATTGCAGATGAAAGTGGAAGTTTCAAGAACAGTGGTGGCAACGCACAGCGTTTGGATAACTATGCAGTGTTGTGGTTGTTCTATACAGAAACGAACGCGTTACCAGCAGCTTTTCTGTCGGACGCTACAAAATCTGAGATACTTGACTATGTTGAGGCTGGTGGAAGCCTATTTCTATCGGCATTAGGTCTCCGCTATGTCGCGGACCTTGGTGTTGAAGAAGGTGGAACACCCCGTAATCTTTCTCCCCTCGGTAAAGGTCCACCTGAAATCGGTATAATGCCAACAGACGATGCTAAAAATCATCCGGTGTATGAAGGTTTTGATACCAGTGGTCCTATTTTCCTCACCAGCATGGATCAACCCGGATTCAGTGCAGATTTCCATAACTTCGCTGGTACAGAACCGAGCGGGACAGTTCTTGGCACAAAGACACGTGATGGTGGTCCTGGTGCTGGTGAACGTCCCTTTGTTGAATACGAAGTACAAGCTGGAAAAATCATTACGCTTGGGCATCATAACGGTGTTTATACCGATACAAAGTCCAAGGAAAGTGATAATCTTAGGAAACTCACGGAGAATGTGCTAAATTATCTCGGGGAAACCTCTGCCTTTTTTGCTGTTGAACCCGATGGGAAATTAACCACTACGTGGGGAAATTTGAAGTCTGTGCAATAATTGCAAGAATTTCGCATGATAGAAACCTGTAGCAACCTATTGCTGCAGGTTTTCTTTGTGTAGGTATATCTCTTATTGGGAATCGCGGAATACACAGAAGACGCGGAGAAGATACTTGTGATTAAACGTCTTGCTTAGATGCTGGTAATCTTATGCAATAAATGTTCATGAGGGTGTCTTTTCAGTGTCTTCCGCGTACTCCGCGCATTCCGTGATTCTGCACACACACCGCGCCCTCCGATAATTCACATTCGTTAATATCTATCAATTACAAAGTCTTATCGCAAGCATTCTTGTTTGCGATGTTTTTGTGCCCGCACATTTCGTCGCGGGCTATTGTTGTTGCATTGAGGGACACCTCAACGCATCTTATTATGCTAAACATAGGGCATATTCTTGCACAGCAAATACACAATGTGCCCCAATGGGTGTGTAAAGTTTTTGGCATGAATTGTGAGTAAAGTTGTTTTCACTTGTCTGAACCAGGATTTACAGGATTTACAGATTTTCAGGATTAGAGTCTGATGCTGTTGAGTTCCATTCTAAATAGAGACTGCTTTGGCTGTATACAAAAGACGTTTCGCCTAAGTGTGGAACTTGATGATCAAACTCCAATCCTGTAAATCTGGAAATCCTGAAAATCCTGGTTCAGACACATGCCAAAAACTTTACACACCCCAATGTGCAGAATATGCTTGAAATTATTACAAGGAGTATATATAATAGTGAATATAATGATGAAACTCAATAGCAGGTATATCCGATATTTTGTTGTCGGCATTCTCTTAGCCTCGTTGGCTTTTGGGAGTTTTGGGTTGATTCGAGGGCTTGCAACCGAGGCACCGCGTGGACTGATACCCATATCTGAACCTGAGTGCATAACAGGACAGAACTGTGAAAAACCGAATATTATCTGTCCAAACAAAAGAATAGGCTGTCCTCAAGAGACAGACAAAATTGGTAACCACATTATTCCTAACCGGGGACTCATTAACCCCGTAGCAACTGAACCTTGCCCGCAAGACGCATTATTAAGTTCGCAAGGGGACACACAAATAAGGAGATATTGACATGACAAAGCAATTAAAATGGGCAATAGGTGGTCTCGCGCTGCTTATAGCCGGTTTCGTGGCATTACAGATCTACTTGCATGTAGACATGAAACGGTTCGAAGAGGAACTTGCTGGCCCAGAACCCAAAACAGAAACCGAACAACCCCCCGAACAGGTGCAAGTGCCAGAAGTGGATAAAAGGCCACCACCACCAGATGATGGACGTGAATATGTGTGGCACGGGGATCATTGGGACCCAGTGGGCTCAACCCATGCCACCACCCCGCCACCATCTGTCGTTAATGCCTTTTTTGATGAGGTTCAGGCGAACAGTGGTACAGTAGGAACTGATAGTCATACGCGTACTTTTTATACAATGTCTACCTATATGCATTACCCTGTGCCACCCACATCAAGCCCTATGTGGACGTGGAAGGCAGAAGGACTACCGTTGAATTATCCCTGTGGGGGCGAGGTTTGTGGTCAGGATTTTGGGACACCGCTTGGTGACCATGGAAAGGTATGTGTTGCTTGTAGGGACATTTACTATAGTTGCAAAAGTAACTATAATGATGAAGTAGAAGATCATAAGGTTCGGTATTGTAAGCTAAAAATTTGGAAGACAGATTCGGATGGGAATTTGGTGAGGACTCCAGATGGGAGAAGAGTGGAAATTGTTTGTCCACATACATATAGGGATTGCACTCGAAAATATAATTTCCACATTCATCGATACTACGATGAGGAAGTTTCCTTTTGTAAGGAAAAGCCACCCAATGCTCGGCCACTTCGCCCTTACAGTTTAAGTTTGACACCGGGGGTGACGACGATTGAGTTGAGGTGGACACCTTCTGAGAGAAGTGGTAGTTCTGCTATAACGGATTACAAGTATAGATATAGACGTGATACGGTGGGTTATGATCCTTGGTTGACAGAGTGGACATCTGTTGGTACGGGCTTTTCTAAGACAATAATGGATTTGGATCCAGGTAAAAAGTATTTGGTCGAGCTTTGTGCTGTGAATAGTGCAGGGGAAAGTGTCGCCATTTCTAAGTCTGTCAAGACGAAAGCCTTTAGTTCAAGTTTATCTTTGAGGTATAACAGCAGCACAGGTTCTGTTCGTCTGACTGCCACTGCCAATGCACCGATTTATGGTGCGGATCCGTATATACGTTCTCCTGGGGACACCAGTAAATATGGCACGAAAATCGGCTGGACTTCTGGGAATAGTAATAGAACGACGTATTCGTTACCAGTGAATTATTCATTTCCGGCATCTGCTGCTTCTGGGAGGTATAAATTCACGTTACGTGTATATCCGTTTAATAACAGCGGGTCGGGGAATGCGTGGGGTGATCCGGTTGATGTTTCTGGATATGTGACGGTAGAGTGAAAACTATTGCCTTGAAAACTGTCAGGCAGGTATCCATTTTGGGTATCTGCCTATTTTATTTTATCCCCCTTGCCCCCAATTCGCATGCCACACGCGCATGTGATGGCGTGGGAAGATGGAGTCCTCTGATAAGAGGGACTCTTGAAAAATACAGAGGCATTCAATTGTCGGGTTTTGCGGATTTGTGTTCGGAATCGCGGAATACACGGAAAAGACCGCTGCAATGGATCGTCTTGCTTAGTTATGGGTTATTCTTAGCAAAAAATCCTTATGTAGCGATCTTTTTCGCGTATTCCGCGATTCCGAACACAAAGGGTGACAAAAGCTTTACACACCCTTTGATATATGTAAAGTTGCAATTAAGCGAAATATAGAGTATAATTAAGGGTAGAATATGATTATAATAGGGTGATTTTGAACTTATAGTTAATGTTATTTTGTTGCCGTATTTCAAAATATTTGACCTTTTGTGTAACTGGTAGGAAATAGAGAATAGGTATATCTCCCAATTGTGTATTGAGAAATTTATCTTGGAAACGGGAGATTTTAGATGTATACATTACAGCTCGTTTGGGCAAAAGAAATTAGAGGAACATGTCTATCTTATGTCAATAAAAGTAGGTATTAATGGTTTTGGTCGAATTGGACGGAACGCATTTAGAGCAGCGTTATTGAATCCAGCATTAGATATAGAATTCGTAGCAATTAATGATTTGACGAACCCGGAAACATTAGCACATCTTCTGCAATATGACTCTGTACACGGTATTTTGAGAGGCCAGATCGCAGCTAAAGAAAACAGTTTAGTGGTCAATGGTCATGAGATGCAAGTCTTCGCTGAACGGGATCCAGCAAATTTGAAATGGGGCGAACTTGGTGTTGATGTTGTCATTGAATCTACTGGGTTCTTTACAGCAAGGGAAGATGCAGAAAAACACATCACATGTGGTGGTGCAAAGAAAGTTGTTATCTCCGCACCCGCAAAAGAGGAAGACATTACCATCGTTATCGGTGTGAATGATGATAAATATGATAAGGCAAAACATCATGTTATTTCTAATGCTTCCTGTACGACAAACTGTCTTGCTCCTGTAGCGAAGGTGCTCCATGAAACTTATGAAGTTGAAAGTGGACTGATGACAACCGTTCACGCGTATACGGGGGACCAGCGCGTTCACGATTTTCCACACTCGGATATGCGCCGTGCACGGGCTGCAACACTTTCCATGATCCCGACAACAACAGGGGCAGCTGTCGCTGTTGGAAAGGTGTTACCCGAATTAAATGGCAAACTCGATGGTTTTGCTATCCGTGTGCCAACACCAAATGTCTCTGTCGTTGACCTTACTGTTGAACTAAAGCAGAAACCGACTGCAGAAGATGTTAACGCAGTTCTGAAAGACGCATCTGAAAATGCGTTGGAAGGTATTTTGGGATATTCTGAGCTACCTCTCGTCTCATCAGATTTTAACGGGAACAAGCTTTCCTCCGTACTTGATGCACCTTTCACAAAGGTTATTGAAAACGGACTTGTTAAAGTGCTTTCATGGTATGATAACGAGTGGGGATATTCTAACCGTCTCGTTGAACTTACAGCACGCGTGCTATAACCCAAGTTGCTACCTATAAGTTTTTAGACCTGGAACACTGTCTTTAATGGAAAAATGCTGATGATTAGTCTATATTTGTAGTGTAAACTTCCAGTTTGCGGCCCTTACGACACAATCTGGAAGATTGTGCTACATAGGTGGCAACTTAGGTTACTATAATATAGGAGGACTATGCGAACACCTATCATTGCAGGCAATTGGAAACTTAACAAGACAATTTCAGAGGCTGTTGCACTCACAACTGAATTAAGGGATTTGGTTGCTGGGAGCAAAGGCGTTGAAATAGTCGTAGCACCACCTTTTACCGCACTTGATGCCGTTAGCAAAGTTGTAAACGGTAGTAACATTCGTCTCGCTGCACAAGATGTATATTGGGAAGACAGTGGGGCGTTTACTGGCGAAGTTTCGGTGCCGATGCTAAAAGATATTGGATGCGACTATGTGATTATTGGGCATTCAGAAAGGCGACAATACTTTGCAGAGACAAATCAGACCGTCAATCAGAAAGTTCAAGCAGCGTTATCACACAACTTAAAACCGATCTTATGTGTCGGTGAACTGCTTGAAGAGCGCGAAGCAGGTCATACAGAAAAAGTTGTTGAAAGTCACGTAACAGGTGGCATTAAAGGACTTATCGAAACAGAACTATTGTCTTGCGTCATTGCTTATGAACCTGTCTGGGCAATCGGAACAGGAAAAACCGCTACACCGGACCAAGCACAAGATGTGCATAAATATATCAGGGATCTGATAACGAATACTTATTCAAAAGATGTCGCGTCACAGATTTGTATTCAGTACGGTGGCAGTGTAAAGCCTGAAAACGCAGCCGAGCTTATGACCCAACCCGATGTGGATGGTGCGCTTGTCGGCGGCGCAAGTCTCAACGCAGAATCATTTGCACAGATCGTTAAACACGCTTTATAACTAAAAAAACAGCCTTGTAGGCAAACATAGAGGATTTTATTATGGGAATTTTCGTAGTTTTGGCAATCATTATCTTTGTCCCCCTATGTGTCGTCCTGACACTTGTTATCTTGTTGCAGGATAGCAAAGGTGAAGGGCTTTCATCCAGTGCATTTGGTGGAGCTGAAATCCAATCTGTCCTTGGTGGGCACGGGGCAGCAACATTTCTTAGCAAACTCACGACCTGGGTTGCTGTCGGATTTATGGTTATCTCACTTTTCTTAATGCGTTTTTACGGAGAAAGAACTGGTTTTGATCAAATTAAAAGTGAAACCGAAGACGCACAACAAACTGAAGATAACGGAGAAGTTGGAGAAGTTGTAGAGGATACCGCCGATGAAGATCCGAAAGGCACTATCACTACCAAACAGGAAGCCAACGATGATACTCCACAAGAAGCACCTGAAGAAGATACAAAAGGTGGCATTGCACCTACAGAAGAGACTGAGTAACTCGTGCTAGAAAAACACAGAACCGTTGAAGTGCCTAATCCTGTGCCTGAAAGGACACAGTCGGGAGAACTCTCGTGGAGCGTGCACCCATTGGTTGAAAACTGGATAAGGTCTGGGGTTTTATTGCTTTTTTTCTCTCTCATTCTTATCACGATTTATTCCAGTTTTAAATCCATTGGGTTTACACTGTTGTCAGCATTATTGTTGGTCGTGCCGCTCTACAAATACTTTTTGCCCTTTCATTACCATTGCGGTATTAGCAGTCTTGTTGTCAAAGCCTGTTGCTATAAGATAGAACGGCCTTGGTCAGCATTTCATAGTCATTATGTTGACAGAAACGGGGTGCTGCTAAGCCCCTTTGCTTTACCCACAAGGCTTGAAAACTTCCGCGGTGTTTATGTCAGATTTGGCAAACATCCTCCTGAAGAAATAGTAGATTTTATTCACAACAAACTAACCACGGAGTTGCAAGATGAACCCTCCACATCCGAATCATGACCCGATCATCAAAACCCATGATCAACTCAAAAATACCGTCTCACAGGTAGTCAACGCACAGACCATCACAGATATTCACACACATCTGTTTAGTCCACCTTTTGGAGAACTGCTGTTGTGGGGAATAGATGAACTGCTAACCTACCATTATCTCATTGCAGAAGTATTCCGTAAAGTGAATCTTTCATATCATGATTTTTGGGCAATGACAAAATCGCAACAAGCAGAACTTATTTGGCAAACGTTGTTTATTGAAAATTCACCTGTTAGTGAGGCATGCCGCGGGGTTGTGACAACTTTGAATGAATTGGGGTTAGATGTCGGTTCACGAAACTTGAAGGACTACCGTGCCTACTTTGCAGATACGACTGTTGAAGATTTTATTGATACCGTTTTTGATCGGTCAAATGTCTCCAAAGTCGTTATGACGAATGACCCGTTTGATCCGGCGGAAGCACCCGTGTGGGGATCAGGGGATACAGGTGACACGCGTTTTGAAGCTGCACTTCGAATGGATGTTCTCATAAACAACTACGAAGATACAGCATATCAACACTTGCGTGGGCTCGGTTATGATGTTGATCCCTATCTCTCGTCAAAAAAAAGTTATAAAGAAGTGCGACGTTTTTTGGAAATGTGGATACAGCGCATGAACCCAAAATACATGGCTGTTTCTCTTCCACCTGATTTTCAATACCCGCATGACGGTGTTCTCGGAAGGTTGTTTGACAACTGCATCTTGCCCATCTCACGCGAATTCAACGTCCCCTTTGCCCTGATGATAGGCGTAAAAAGAGCCGTTAACCCGCAGCTCAAAATGGCCGGTGACGGTACCGGTAAAGCAGACTTGACAAGTTTAGAGACGCTTCTCCGAGAAAATCAAGACAATAAATTTCTTGTGACACTACTTTCTCGCGAGAACCAACACGAATTGTGTGTCATCGGACGTAAATTCAAAAACCTCATGATATTTGGATGTTGGTGGTTTATGAACAACCCAAGTATTATTGAAGAGATAACCCGCGAACGGATTGAATTGCTTGGACTGAGCGTCATCCCACAGCATTCAGATGCCCGAATCTTAGACCAACTCATCTACAAATGGAAGCACTCCCGCCAGATAATTGCAGACGTTTTAATAGAAAAATACAAATCCCTGATAGACGTGAAATGGACACTTACACAGTCTGAAATTGAGCGAGATGTCAACAACCTTTTCGGTGGCAACTTTGAACGTTTCCTGAAGGGTGTATAAGATCTATTTATTTGTAACTATGGACGTAAGGAAACAATTTCGTTAACCGACTCGTTTGTTCCTCTAATTGGATTCCGATAGAAACGTGCCTCTCCAAGCGATGATAACCCTCCAATAACTAATACCATTTCTAATTGATAATGTCTCATTACCTGTAGAGATATGGTAGGAGCGACCAGGAAATCAACGGTATGAATCATGGCGAATCATGTAGAATACCACACGGGGAATGCTATATAACATTCATACCCGGGGAATGCCTAAATGGCATT
>JAAXHO010000080.1:57835-82753 GCA_012270795.1 Candidatus Poribacteria bacterium | reverse complement strand
CCCCCATTGCGAAATATTCTCGACTGCAGCCTCCCGTAGGAGTTTGGGCAGTGTCTCAGTCCCAATGTGGCTGACCATCCTCTCAGACCAGCTACCCATCGTTGCCTTGGTGAGCCGTTACCTCACCAACAAGCTAATAGGACGCGGGCTTATCTCTGAGCGGCAGCCAAAGCCGCCTTTCATTGGGAGTACCGAAGTGTTCCCAATCGTATTTGGTATTAGCAACCCTTTCGGGTTGTTGTCCCCATCTCAAAGGCAAATTACCCACGCGTTACTCACCCTTTCGCCACTTTCCACCGCGCCGAAGCACGGCTTCTCGTTCAGCTTGCATGCCTCATCCACGCCGCCAGCGTTCGTCCTGAGCCGGTATCATACTCTCCACAAAAGTATTGAAGTACATCTTCAAATAATTGAAGCGCACTCACAAGCTATAAAATAGGCACGTCACGTTCACTATTTAACTTTCAAAGAACATCTTTACCTCCCAAAAATTGAAAGGTAATGTTAATTATACATCTTAAAGATTGGTTTGTCAAATAAAATTGTAAAAAAACGCTTAATTTTGACAATAATTATGCATTTTAAGCATTTTTAACCGTTTTGTGAGCAGTAGTAGGTACATACATGTTTGTATTCGAGAGTTTCTAATGCATATCTTTAACTTTAATCGTCTATTATCTCTGAACCGTCTATTGCCTCTGTTTCTGTTACAGTAGTTTCAAGGCGAAATTGCTTTACATTCTCTCCTTCAAGCAGAGACGGATCTAAATCTAAATCCGTGCCAACGATAATTTGAACTGGACTGCTATCTCCCTGAGCTTTTACCTGATTGAGCAGTGTAAGAACACCGATCAATTGTCGGCGATTTTCTTGCTGTTCCTCAGGTAAAACCTCAATCCATGCCTCAAAAAGCTCAGTCAGATCGTCAAGTTCAACAGGACCACCGGACATCTGCTTCAGTCTATCCATTATTGCCATTATTGCGTCAACTTCGGGAGATTGACCGTATTTCTCAGCGAGATAATCTTGTGCCTTTTCAAAGTCTGCCTCTTCAGCGTCCTCATCAAGAAGTGATTTAATTTCTTCAGGCAAGTCAAGTATAGACATTAACGATGAAGCATCAAATTCAGGTGTCTCTGTTTTTTCAGCAGATGCTTCGTTTTCTTTTTCAGTGTTAGCAAGTTCAGGCTTCACTATTGGTTTAACCTTAACATTTTCGTTAACTGATTTTGGCGATTGTGTTTCCTTAGACTGTTTGGAAGACGTGATTTTGCCAGTTTCCGTTACTAGTTCAGATGGTGTGGTAGATTGGGGTGTCGCTCCAATTTCAGCAACAAAACGGTTATAACTCCATTTTGAGTAAAAATGGATACCTGCTAAAAGAACAACGGCGACAATTGCCATCCCACCAATTACCTTGAGATCGAGTTGTTTGAACATTGTTTCTCCTTTTCTAAGGTGGTTAATCTATGATGGACATTTGAGGTGCGCGGTATGCGTACTGAAGTGCTGCGTCTTTATAGAAAACACACTCAACACATTAAAATGTTCCGAAATATTGCAGGGGTTAGCTGAGTTCCTATTTCCTGATACCTTCGCTTCATTGAGGTATTTACGGAAAATATGTTATACTTTTTCCAGCTACTTTTGATGGATTGACGTATTTGGCAAGATCGCGTAATGCTATTACGGTGCAACTGTTATCACGTAGATAATCCATGTATGTCTTAAATAGTTCGGGGGAGGTGTCAACCCACGGATGTTCAAGGGCGGGCACACCGTGAAACGTCAGAACAGCGATCTTCCCATCCTTTGCTTGTTCAATTGCCCAAACTAAATCCTCGAATCCGTAGTTTGGGCCGGGTACACCTGTTGACGGAATAACCAGCGGATGATGAACATCTGGATCGTAAGCTGGACCACGTCCGCCTTCTAAATCGTAAGGAAACTCCGGTCCAACACCCCGCCGTGCGAAACGATACCTCTTTTCTTTTAACACTTCCACAGCTTCTGGTCCGCGGCTATCTCCAGGATAGCCGAACGTCTCAGGGATAGGGATACCGTGTTCTTCACATCTTTTATCAATATGTATCAAGTCATTCAGCAGTTCTTCTTTTGATTGTGTGTTGACGTTCTTGTGATGTTGGGTATGGTTTCCGATTTCAAAACCCTCTTCGTGCAACTCACGAACTTCTTCCCATGTGACATAGTGATCTTTGTTGTTCAGAAAACCGAGACCTTCTGTAATGAAAAAAGTCGCCCCAAAACCGTAACACTTCAACAAAGGGGCAACGTAAGTATAATCTGATTTGTTCCCGTCATCAAAAGTGAGGACAACTAATCTATCGGGAATGGATTGCAGGATCTCAGTTTCTGGTATCTCTTGATTTTGCATTTGCTTCATTGGTCCTGTAAAACAGTTTGGAAGATCCTATCACCCGCCACTGATAGCAGGAAGGAAATGGAGTTCGGCATCTTCGTCAACATGATCATGCATAGCGGTTCTGGTGAGTACACCGTTGATATAGACATTGACACTGGGATGTATACGGTCACCGTCACATAACTTTTCCTTTGTTCCTGGATAGCGGTTTTCAAGGTTGTTGATGATCTCGCGAAGTGTATTGCCTTTTACTGAGACAATATCTTCACCGTCAGTCAGGTTTCGCATGAGGGATGGGATAGCTACGGTTGGCATTGTTGAAATCCTTTTAAGAATGTCTCATAAAAAGGAATTAATAGACGAGGTGCAGAGACCTCGTCCAATATTCAGAAATAGCAGAATAGATAACTTATATTTTGCCCAATGCTTTCAAGATACGGTCAGGAGACATCGGGAGTTCTGTCATGCGTACTCCGATTGCGTCATAAATAGCGTTGGCAATTGCTGCTGGTGGCGGTACAATGGGCACTTCACCGACACCGCGCACACCGTAAGGATGCCCCGGATTTGGCACTTCTACGATAACCGCATCAATCATCGGCAGGTCTAAGCAGGTCGGCATACGATAATCAAGGAAACTGGCGTTTGTCATTTCGCCTTCATCGTTGTAGATATATTCCTCATTCAATGCCCAACCGATACCTTGAACAACACCACCTTGTATCTGCCCTTCAACGTAACTCGGATGGATGGCTTTTCCAGCATCTTGCGTTGCGGTGTAGCGTAAAATTTCAACCTTGCCAGTTTCTTCGTCCACTGCAACATCAACGACGTGTGTTGCGAATGCACCACCAGCTCCTGCGGGGTTCATTGTGGCTCTGCCGACAACAGGTCCACCCGTTTGACTCAGCTTGGCGGATAGGTCGCGGAAACTAATCTGTTCCTCTTTTCCATTGATACTTGAAAATTCACCATCAGCAAACTGTATATTGTCTTCGTCAACATCCCAGAGTTTTGCTGCACGTGCTTTCATCTGTTTGACAACATCTTGTGCTGCTTCGTAGGCAGCATAACCCGTAGCGTAAGTTGTGCGGCTGCCGCCTGTCACCGCAGTATAACCGATGGAATTCGTATCCACTACGGTCGGATTGACAGATTCGGCAGGTATGCCGAGCACCTCTGCCGCTTGCATTGCGATTGAGGCGCGTGTACCGCCGATGTCTGTAGAACCTTCGACGAGATTTACCGTGCCATCAGGATTAACGCTGATGGTGACGCTGGATTCCAGTCCGATATTAAACCAGAAACCTGATGCGACTCCACGACCATGATGTTTTTTCCCGTTTGATGAGGTATAATGTGGGTGTTCTTGAGCTGCTTCAATTGTTTCTATGAAACCAATGCGAGGGAAAACGGGACCGTCTGCGCGTCGATCACCTTCTTTCGCACCATTTTTTAACCGTATCTCAAGTGGGTCCATATTTAATGTTTCAGCGAGTTCGTCTATGACGGTTTCTGTACCGAATGCAGCATTCGTTGCACCTGGTGCGCGATAGGGTGCGGTTTTCGGTTTGTTTACCACGACATCGTATCCATCAATAAGGACATTTTCAATGTTGTAGGGGGCAAAGACACACATTGCACCTGCACCAACCGGTGAGCCTGGATACGCGCCTGCTTCAAAGGCGAGTGATGTTTGTGCTGCAGTGATTTTACCATCGTTTGTTGCACCAATTTTAATGGTAAGGTAAGAAGCAGGTGTTGGTCCTGTGCCTTCAAATACATCTGCGCGATTCATCAAGACTTTGACCGGTTTGCCTGTTTTCTTCGCAAGGAGTGCAGCAACAGGTTTAATGTATACGTTAATCTTCCCACCAAAACCGCCACCGATTTCCAAGGGGACAACCTTGATTTTGGAGATAGGGTATTGGAGGATTTCGGCGAGCTGTTCGCGGACGGTAAATGCCCCTTGTGTGCTACACCAAACGGTCAACTGTCCATCGGGGTTGTAAAGTGCGGTGGCATTGTGCGGTTCAATATATCCTTGATGGACGGTGCCGGTAACAAATTCTCTTTCAATCACGACATCAGCTTCGGTGAATCCTTTTTCAATGTCTCCTTTTTTGTGTTGCAGATGGCTTGCAACGTTACTCGGTTTTTCACCTGTTTCGCCAAGTGAGGATGTCCTTATATTATCGTGCAGAATTGGTGCGTCCGGTTCCATCGCTTGTCGCACTTCTAATACTGGGGGTAACACTTCGTATTCAACATCAAGAAGTGTGCAAGCCTCTCCTGCAATATGCGGATTGGTTGCAGCTACCGCTGCGATTGCATGTCCTTTATAGAGTGCTTTGTCGCTTGCTAATATGTTGTCACACAGGTATTTGAGATTGACTGCACCTTCACCGAGGTCTGCCATTTTGTCTTCTGCTGCGGGCAGGTCTTGAGCGGTAACGATACCTTTTACGCCAGGGAGTGCTTCAGCACGACTCGTGTCTATTGAGACAATTTTAGCGTGTGCATGCGGACTACGTAGGACTCTGCCGTGTAGGAGTCCGGTGATTTGAAAGTCCGCTCCGTATATTGCTCTACCTGTGACCTTATCCACGCCATCATGCCGGATAGGGCGAGTTCCGATAACTTTATATTCCTTGTTTTCAGACATAAAGATACTCCTTTTACGTAGCTGAGGCTGCATCAAGTACAGCACGAACAATTTTATCATAACCTGTACAACGGCATAAATTTCCTGCTAACCAGTATCGTACTTCGTGTTCTGTTGGGTTCGGGTTTTTATCTAACAAGGCTTTTGCACTCATGATAAAGCCCGGTGTGCAGATACCACACTGGAGTGCGGCGTTTTCAAGAAAGGCATCTTGGATCGGGTGTAATTTCTCTGGTTCAGCGACGCCCTCAATGGTTTCAACAGATTTTCCATCAATCTCTACACCTAAGACGAGGCATGAATTGACAAGTCTTCCATCAAGAATAACACTGCATGCACCACAATTTCCGTTGTTGCATCCCTCTTTTGCACCTGTTAGGTGAAGTTCATCTCGTAAAACTTCTAATAGACTTTGTCTTGGTTCGCAAAGAAATTCCACCGTTTCACCATTGATTGCGGTTTGAACATGTAATTTTCTGACCATAGTATCGATTCCTTTTTAAACGAGTATCAATCTCTCATAAATATATAAGGTAGTTTGACAATTTCACAATTACGCTGCATCATCTTTGACTCTCTGAATTGCACCGTTGAGTGCGCGTCGTGTGAGAACACCGACGAGGTGCGTTCTTTGTTCTGCAGTCCCGCGCATGTCACTAATTGGTCGTGCAATATTTTGGGCTGCTTGAGCAGCTTCGTCAATAGCGGTATCGGATATTTCTCTGTCAGCGAGAAGAGCACTTGCTTCTTCTGCATAAAGCGGGGTGGGAGCGACAGCAGCGAGTGCGATTCGTGCAGAGATAATACGTTGTTTTGCTTCATCTAATACAATAGCTGCACCTGCACCGACGACTGCTATATCCATTTCGTTGCGGGGTATAAATCTAAGATAGTATGATCTTGAATTTTGTTGAGGTGCAGGAATTTTGATGGAGACAAGCATTTCTCCTTTTTCAAGTGCTGTCTGTCCGGGAGCAGTGCAGAAATCTTCACTAGGAATTTCACGTTCACCGTTGGGACCTGCAATGACACAGGTAGCGTTTAGGACAATTAGTGGTGGTATGCAATCTGCAGCGGGCGAGGCGTTACATAGATTTCCACCGACCCCCGCGCGTCCCTGAATTGCTGTGCCACCGATGATTATGGTTGCATCTACTAAACCGGGGTAGGCATTGCAAACCGCATCGTCAGCATAAATTTGATAACACGGGACTGCTGCGCCGAGGGTCAATCCTGTATTTGAGTCGTAGGATAATTCGTTGACTTCGGGAATGGATTTGATGTCAATCATCCAGTCAAGTGTTCTTCTTCCTTCTCTTGCTTGGACGATGAGGTCTGTGCCACCAGCAAGGATACGGGCTTTGTCACCTTTTTCATCGAGTAGTGTGACTGCTTCAGATACGGTTTTAGCATTGATATATTCAAATTCTTGCATGGCAACAATCTCCTTTCTTCTGATTAAACTGTCATTTCAAAATAGATTATACCACATATTTAAAAAGATGCAAGTTTTTTCGCGAGTGTCCAGAGGGGTTCAATTGTCGAAATGTACTATTGTCGTAGGAGTTTGCAAACCTGATTTTCTCTGCTTTATAGAAGCATCATATTGTTGAGCGTGTGTGATTTATTGCCACTTGAATGCTTCTACGATTCCGAAACTAATCCGCAAAAATCGACAATTGAATGCCTCTGCTGTCATTATATAATATAACCAGGACTTACGCATTCCCCTTGATGACTTACGCATTCCCCCTTGATGACTTACGCATTCCCCCTTGATAAGGGGGGTAGGGGGGTTAAATAGTGCGATATTTCAGTGTTTTTAATCTTTTTAACCCCTACCCCCCTTATGAAGGGGACTTTAAGAGCAAATGCGTAAGCCCTGATAACGTGAGTTTGAAAAATCAGATTTTTGGACTCGGCAGAATACGCGTGTGGTATTCTGCATTGGTTAGGAAAACGCACCTACCGGGATTATGAGAATAAGATTTTATGCAAAATGAAGTTCATATATCTATTATCAAACTCACGTTAACATATTGAAATTCTTGTGGTTTTGTGGTATAGTAGCGTTTGAGAATTGGGTTTATATGAGTTGCTGATAGAGGAACTACTCAGAAATGTCTCAGTAAAGTTACTGTCAAGAGAGCATCTATGACCAAGCAGTGTGGTAGAGGGACATAATAATGGTGAAAGAACTAAAAGCAGTTGTAGTTGGCGCAGGGTGGTCTGCAGAAGGGCACACAAAGGCGTTTCAGCATTACGGTGTTGAGGTGCTTGCTATCTGTGCGCGCAAACCAGATATAGTACAGAAAGTTGCCGATAGATTAGACGTGCCTGACGCATCAATTGATTGGCGAAAAAGTTTGTTGGCACACAAACCAGATATCGTTGCCCTCACAACCCCTGCCATTTTGCGAACAGAAGTTATTGAGTTGGCAGTTGAACTCGGTTGTCACATTGTATGCGAAAAACCATTAGCACTGAACGCCGAAGCAGCAGAACATATCTACAATCTCATCAAAGACACAGACTTGAAACACGGCTTTGCTGCAACACACCGATATGATCCGAGTGTTGCTTACATACGCCAACTATTGACACAGGAGAAGGTCATCGGAGATATAACTGCCGTTGATGTCGGATACACCCGCAGACTTCAAGGCGGTTCCCCTTCAGAAATGATTAAGCCGTGGAATTGGATGAGTTCTCTTGCACACGGGGGCGGCGCATTGAACAATGGACTTACACATCGACTCGGCATGCTTGAATGGATGACAGGCATGGAAGTTACCTCTGCAGTCGGTGAAGCGAAAATCTATCCGAGAAAAGCACCAGTCGCACCAGAAATCCGAGACTGGCGGGTGTGGAGACGCACAATGATCACTCAAGAAGAAGCAGCAAAACTTGAGTGGCGAGAAACTGACGCAGAATGGGATTATTCTGCGTTCTTCAAGTTAGGACATCCAAATGCTGATACTGGCAATTCTATCCTTGTGACAATGCGTACAAATCCGGGCGTGCCTTCACACAGACCCACTGGCGGTTGGTTCTTCTACGGCACGAAAGGCACATTGGTCGGGAGAGGTGGACATATTCTGCATCCCATTACCAAACATCTCGGTGAGAAAGTGGTTGAGTTGACTGTTCCCCAAAATCTGATAGATGCCCTGCCACAAATCGGTGACGAAATCCAAAACAAATGGACAGCACTCGTCCGTGATGTCCTTGCAGATATAAACGGACAACCGCACGAACCCTATTTGACGTTCTACGATGGATGGCGATACCAAATCGCTATTGATGCTATACGGGCAAGCAAGGGCTGGGCTCAGTTGATTAACACATAATACCGTTTCTAAATGATAATGTCTCTTTTTTGTAGCACAAATTTCCAGTTTGGGTTTCCGTTTTCCGTTTCATTTCTAACAACCGGTAATGAAAAGAATTTAATTGAAATGGTTATTTCAACGCGACAATATTGACTGTTTATTCCGATGAATGGTATTATATTCTATAATGGTGAGTAAGTCTTGATTAGCTTAATTTCTGAAGTCAATTGGTTTTACTGATAACAAAAGAAAATCAATGCGTGATGCACAACCGCGAACAATAAATTTCTACCAGATTCCAAACAGTCACGAACCCTTTGCAAGATGGTTCCTTTCAATTCGGGATACAAGGGCACGACAACGGATTCAAGCGCGGCTCACATCTGTCAGAACTGGGAATCTTGGAGACCATAGATTTGTCGGGGATGGGGTTTGGGAACTACGACTTGATGTCGGGCCAGGCTATCGTATCTATTATGGTGAAATAGATAACACAGTCCTTCTGTTCCTCTGTGGAGGTGATAAATCTTCACAGAGACGGGATATTGAACGCGCAAAAAATTATTGGAAAGAATACAAAGAGAGGTACAAACAATGAAAATTTATGAAACATGGGATGCATTCCTCGTAGAACAACTTAAAGAACAAGGAAATGTAAGCGATTATCTCGCTGGAGTCATGGACGAATATCAGACCCACGGAAATATCGCCACAGTTCAGTTAGCCCTTCAGTATGTCGTTGAAGCACAAGGCGGGATTCCTGAATTCGCCAAGAAAACAGGAATTGAAACTAAAATCCTCTCAGAAGCGTTAGAAATTACCAATAAACTACAGATTGGCACGCTCAGAATCATATTCAACGCTTTGGGATGTTACCTTTCAATAAGACCTTTAGAAACTGTGGACACTCATATTGAAATTGCCTCTTAGGAAACCGCATTTGTCCATTAGGTAACACACATTCTCATTAAAAAGGAAGTCTTTATGCCGTCCAAAGTGTTGATTAATCTTTTTATTATTACCTCCATTTTCTTATTCTCCATACCACACGCCCCCGCGCATCAGTCGCCGGATAACGATACCCTCGCACCAGACTATTTCGACCACATCACCCTCTACTCTGATGGCAGAATCACCCGCTTCACACAGATGCCAATTCAGGTGTATATCTCACCATCCATAAAAGAGAGCACCTATTTACCAGAACTCCAATACGCCATGCGCGAATGGGAAACTGCTGCTGAGGGGGTAATCAAATTCCAAGTCATTGATACACCCGATAACGCAGATATTCACGTCAATGCAGGTGAGAATAGCATGTCAACCTACTTTGATATGAGACTCGGCACCGTAGAGTTAACGCGCCATACAGACAGTACACAAATCATTGTCACACCCGACCTACCTGAAAACGAAGGTGAATCACCTGCAAAATCTGATGAACAGAACCAAAATTCCGACCAGACGAATAATATTGATTTTACCGTAGAGATAATCTTGATACCAGAAGGGGATGGCACCGTTGATGAAAAATTGCAGAAAGAGATGCGGACGGTGTGTCTGCATGAACTTGGACACGCACTCGGCCTATGGGGACATAGTCCACATACAGACGATGTTAATCACGCAAAAGCAACAGCACAGCAACCCTCAAAACGCGACATAGATACCCTAATGAAACTCTATAGCACACCTCTGAATACATCACAGCATGACGTTGCAATCAACCTGCTGAAAATGGAAATTGAAGCGAAACCGAACCATCCACTTTACCACTACCTACTTGGTGCAGTCTACTACGACAAAAACAATATGGAATTGGCATTGCAGAGTATACAGCAATGTCTCAAACTTGACCCAAAATTCAGCACAGCATCACAGAAACTCCTAAAAATATATGATAAAACCGGGCAAAAGACACTGGCAATTGACCTGCTGGAGAAAGACCTTGACCGACCAGATAAAGGAAAAACACAGCATGAAACCGCCTTAGCCTATAATCATCTCGGTGTGCTGCACTACCGTAAAGGAAACATAGAACAGGCAGTCAAAGCGTTGGAAAAAGCATTAGAACTTTCACCACACGACAAAACTACAAAACGCAACCTGCATCAAATGTTTCTCGAGAGAACACTCCAATCCTTGAAAACCAAAAACTATGATACTGCTGAAACCCATGCTAAAAAAGCCATCAAACTTGAGCCGCAAGACGCGACCGCTTATAAGTATTTAGGCTCCGGATTTTCTCAATCAGGCGAGTTTACAAAAGCAATTGAATACTACCAAAAAGCACTTAAGATTCAACCTACCGATCAGGTAACGCAGAAAAATCTCGCAAGTACTTATGTCGGTCATGGTGTAGCCTTGAAAGATCAGAAAAAATGGGATGAAGCTATCGCTGCCTACCGACAAGCACTTAAAATAGAACCAACCCTCAAAATCGCAACCGCCAACTTAGCAGATGCTTATTGGAAAAAAGCAAATGCTCTTCGTGAATCAGGAAACATAGACGCAGCTATTGACACTTATGGCGAATTGAAAAAAATGCATCCCAATGAACCCGACATTTACGGGCTACTCGGTGAGTTATATCTCAAAAAAAGGAATTATCCATCAGCTTTGTCTACTTTCCAAAAGGCTTCTACCTTAAAGCCTGATGACCCGCAAGCACAGCAAAACGTCATCGCAGTTTACCTGCAATATGCACAACACCTAATAAATGTGAAGGATTACAAAACAGCAATTGAAAAACTTGTAAATGCAGTAGAAAAATATCCAGACAACCTAAATCTACGGCTGATCCTTTCACAAGCATATCAGAATTCCAGCAATTTCAGTAAAGCAAAAACCGAATTGGAGCATATTCTTGCAAAACAACCGGATCATCCACAAGCAATCACATCTCTGTTTAACATGCAGGTGCGACGAGGAAACGAGTTGATGCAACAAAAGAAATACAGCGAATCTGTTGCAGCATTTGAGAGTATACCAGAATCCCAAAAAAGCATTGATATTTACAATATGATCGGGTATCTCTATATCCTGAAATCAGACCACTTGAAAGCATTGGCTGCATTTGAAGATACGCTTGTCAAAGACCCGCGGAATAATGTCGCCTATCAAAACATGCAAGCTCTTGAATCCAGATTTGTTGTCCAACTGGATAAACTATCTCCACCAAAGAAAAAAGAAACAGAGGAGACATCTACAGATACAGAGACCAGCAAAGCGAACAACCTAAAACTTGATGCTGTTAAGACCAAACTACTTCAGATACAATGTTCACTGGCAATCTGCTTACTCAATCGTGGAAACCCTAAAAATGCATTAGCAAAATACGAACAAGCACTGAAACTAAAACCTGAAAACCCTGAACTAAAAAAACACCTTATTGATACAGGCAAAAAACTCGCTAACATATACCAATCCCGTAATGACATCCCAAAACGCGATAAAATCATACAAATAGTTGAAACCTTAGAAAGCAGCTTTGATGAAGTAATGAAATAATACTATTTCTATAGTGAACTTTGAAATTATTGGGACACTTTGATCTATGCGCTTAGCAAACCTAACGGGCTGCGTGTGTTGTAGCACAACCTAACAGGTTGTGTTCCGTTTCTGCACAACCTAACAGGTTGTGCTACAGAAATGTCCCATTAATTGTAGGTTTTACTATAAATGATAATATCTCATTACTAATTGGAAGAACTCCCTATCAGAAAAACTCCATCTCCCCTCGCTTGCGGGGGGATAAAGGGGGTTCAAATAAAATTGGAATAATTTGACACGTATGATTTGCCGAAATCCGTGATTCAGACAACACACATATCAAAAAACCTTGATAAGGTAATCCTGGAAATCTGTAAATCCTGAAAATCCTGGTTCAGACAAATTCACCAAAAAATGAAAAACCCATGAACACCCTAAAAAACCAATATATCATCATTATTCTCATCTTCTCCCTTGTCTCAATTCAAAACACCAACGCATTCCAACAGATGAAGTCATACACCGTAGCAGACGGTCTATTAGATTCTGTTGTGCCTGTTATATTCCAGGACAGTCGAGGGATGCTCTGGTTCGGTTCCGATCATGGGGGAGTGAGCCGTTTTGATGGAAAAACGATTGTTGCATTCAGTGCAACCTCAGAGAACTTCTATGGCAGAACACAAAAAATCGTTGAAGATAGGTGGGGACATATCTGGTTTCTCAGCAAAAATCCAACACGGGAAACAGGAGTCATCATCAGGTATAACGGGGATACGTTTGAATACTTTGCTGATGGCAACTGCCTTGCATCCGACAAAGAAGGGAATATCTGGGTCGGAAGTAATAACAATATAACACGATTTACTGCAACAAGTAGTCAAGATATACCGAAAGGACTCCAACTTGATGTTAGCAGCAACTCTGTTGCGAAGGTAAACGTGATATTCCAAAGTCAAGACCACGCAATATGGGCAGGGGGAAATGATGCACAAGGCGTTTTTATTGTCCGTCTGCAAAACGACATCATCCCCGGACAAACTGTAGACCTAAAAAGGTTTGACAACATACCGAACCTACCCAATGACCTTTCCGTTAACGACATTACCCAAGACACAGATGGGAACCTTTGGTTTGCTGGAAAATCACTCCTTCTCCGTTTTGATGGCAACCAATTTGAACAATTAATAGATACTTCCTTAGAAAATCAAATGAACAATGATGCATCTCAGACAACTAATTTAGTAGCAAATGATGCAGTATCAGTAAAGAGTGATAAACATGGGAGGATATGGTACAGTAATAATGGACAGGTGCGTTGGAGCGACGGAAAAAACTACACAGGTTAAAAAATCTCAGTCTGGAAGCAAAACAAGATGATTATCTACAAGGAACTTTCGGAACTGAGGACGCAATGGGAAGACTCTGGTTTGCAAGCAACATAGGCGTACATCTATACGAAAACAGGGACAATGAAAGCAATAGTATGAGTAACTCTCAATTGGAATCCCTCCTCACAGATTCACCAGAACTGACACACAAAGTCTTTCAAGTCAATCATGGTCTTGGTAGCGATAACGTCATCACAATCTTTGAAGCAATAGATGGAACACTCTGGTTTGGTCATGACAACGGAGTCACCGCGTTACAACCGCAACCCGCAATTGTACAATACGGAACACGTTCTATTTTAGGCAGCAGTAACGTCATACTCATGTATCCAGATAGCATTGGTACCCTCTGGCTCAGCATTCCTGGCGGGGTTGCCCGATATGTGCCAAAAGATGATGAACTCTATAAATACCCGTTAGCAGAAATTGCCTTTGCAGACAATAGGCATAGAAGAATAAAGAGAACCAATAGACCTACTGAGATCGTTAACATGTTTGAGATAGATGGAGATTTATGGTTAGTGGACAAACCAATTATTCACCACCAAGATGGATATGCTTTATACAGAATATTCCGTTATACAAATGGGGAGTTTGAGGAACTCTCTATCCATATCGGCGCGAATATCGGCATTGATGGACAACACATTTTCGGCAACCCAGAACCACTTGTGTCCTCAAACACAGATCCTTGGATAGCATTAAGCGGATGGCTTTTTCTACCAAGAAAAAACGGATTACACCATATATCACCAAACGGCAACACAAAGAGATTAGTATTTGAAACTACAACTTCTTTACCACCCCCTCCAGATACTATCTCATTCCTACACACCGACTACCAAAACCGCTTATGGTGTCATTTGGAAAACGGTGAAGTAAAAAGATATGCAAATATCCATAATAAGGACAGAGAACCAGTTGACAAAATTCAGGATGAAGTACTACCGATAGGTTCAGTTATTCCAATCCCAAGTATGCCTGAAAACGCTATAAAATGGTTGTACAATACCGAAAGTAAGAAGTTAATTTATTGGGAAAACATGGATATAACAAAACCCGCAATTGAACTGCCAAACACTTATATCGATCCTCCGTTATTGGCTGTGCAAACTGCTACTGCTTCCTCATAACTACAGCAAAGAAACTCAAATGAACTAATCAACAATGAAAATAATCTAACAACTTTTGTTTTCAAGGACAGTATTAAGACTTATGACAACACTACGTTAATTCATGAAGTCCCTGTTGAAATTGGTAAACTCAATAGTGCACTGGTCGCAACTGATGGATTTCTCTGGTTAGCCACCTCCAAAGGCGCAGTCCGATATAACGGAAAAGGGGTTACCACTTACACGAAAACCGATGGTTTCATTGTCAATGATGTGCGCGATCTCAAGGAAGATAACTGGGGAAATATCTGGTTCGCAACATGGGGTGGTGGTTTGACTCGGTATAATGGCGAAACGTTTGAATCTATTACGACAAAAGATGGACTCGTTCATAACAATGTTTCCAGCATTCATGTTTCAAATGAAGAAGACCTATGGTTTGGGACCGAAGGGGGTTCAACACAATATCGTGTCAGTCGCGGTGTACTTCCATTCTGTCGCATCATCTCAGTTAATACGGGAAGGTCAAAAAGAGAAAATATTGGAATAAAACCTGCTAAACACAACACAATTGAGATTGCCGAACTACTCCCAGCAGGGCTCAAGCATCTAACCGTCCGTTTTCAAGGAATAAACCCACTCGGAGGAGACGTAACATACAAATTTAGACTCATCGGTATTGACAACAACGAATGGACAACTGTTACGCCCAACATCAAAAAGACTATTTCAACAGCATTTAAGGGAGGTGTTGTACAATATTATCTCCCATCAGAAAATGACACATCAGAAGAGTTACCACAAATTCGTTATGAAGGTTTGAAATCAGGAAATTACTCCTTTCTTATTTCCGCATATCGCGAAGGATGGCAATATACACAACAACCCTCAATCTTGAACTTCACGATTGACAAACCTATCTGGACACGATGGCGTACTTATCTCCCCTATGTCATCCTATTTGCAACTGTCGGGTCTTTGCTATTTAGACTTATAACCAATCGTAGACAAACTGCACAACTACGGCTCGAAATGCGAGAAAAAGAAGAAGCAGAAATGTAACGAATCCGAGATGAACTCAACGAAGCACAAAATATACAGATGGGACTTTTACCCACTGAAGTACCACATTCACAAGTATTTGATATCGCAGGTAAATCCATACCCGCAACACAAGTCGGAGGCGACTTTTTCGAATACTTGACCGTCGCAAACGGACATACCGCTATCGCTGTAGCAGATGCAGCGGGAAAAGGCATAAGAGGCGCAATGAGTGCCGTACTCACAAATGGAATGCTATATGAAGTCGCTCGCATCAAATCTGAGGCAAACGTTATTTTGCAGGAACTCAATGATGGGTTAGCACCACGTATCTACGGACGCAACTTTAGCGCACTTAACTTGGCAATACTCAACGAGACCAAAAAAACCGTAAATTACGCAAATGGCGGGCAACCTTACCCTATTCTCAAAAGAGGAACAAACATAACTGAAATCGATTGCAGCGATCTACCACTTGGTAGTATGAAAAATGTAGAATATGATTCTGTAACTTTTGATTTAGAGGAGGGCGATTTCCTTATATTTCATTCGGATGGATTGATTGAAGCTCTCAACCCTTACCAAGAGATGTACGGTGTAGAACAACTATTAGAACTCACTTCACACATTCCTAACGAATGCAGTGCCGAAGAAGCACTTCAACATATCGTTGATGATGTCCGAGTCTTTGTTCAGGACGCAGAACAATACGATGACCTAACCCTCGTTGTCGTCAAATGCACAACGAAATCTGAATAATTTCATTCTATGGTGAATTATTGAAATAATTATAACCCTCTTCTGTAGGAGCGACCCGGGGAATGCTATAGAGCATTCATACCGTTGATTTCTTGATTTGGTAATCTGATAATCCTGCAAATCCTGGTTCAGACAAGAAAACACATTACAATTTACCCCATTTCCGCACAGAGTTCCCCAACCAATTGGGCATTCTCACCAATCTGGTCACCAAACTGTTGATACATTCCAAGCAACAACACATCAGTCGGTTTAGCGTTCTCTATAGCGAATTTCAATTCCTCTCGGATCTGTTGTTTGCTGCCAATAACCCGCCCCGCAGCCAGCACTTTAAAGAGGATACAAGGTTTATCTGTCCGTTGGATCGCCTTGCACATCTCAACGCGGTCTTCACGCACGTAAATCTCTCCCAAAGGTGCATAACCGAACTTCTCTCTAAACTTCTCACTGCCACCATGTAAGTTATAGAGGGCTGTCATATAATAATCTATGTCCCAATTTTCATCTTCTGCGATATGCACAAGTTTAGGGTCATGCACCGATAAACCCACAAGTGCACCGGTATCGCGAATCCGTTTCAGAATATCCTGTAACAAATCAAGTCTGTTTTCACGCAAACAACGTTGTCCAACGCCACCACCGTGCGGTGCCATTCCGATCGGATTATGCTTTGCATCTTCAAAAACATGGTCAGGTTCATCGTACCACACATATCCGCGGCTCAAACAGAACCAATGAACCTTACCACCTTGATCACGGTATAACTTCAGGTCAGAAAGAGAACGTTCAGTGGCAGTATTCTGCCAACCATTTATACCAACTTCCTCTGCCCTATTGATTGTTGTCACGACACACTCAGGCGTATGATACGCTTTCTGATGTTGTGAAAGCAGCTGATTGAAATGGGAATATCCGTATATCGGATTATCCCCAATCAATAACTTGCTGATCTGATGATTGCAAAATCCGACTTTCGGTAAGATGGTTTCCACTGTTTACCCTCCAAGTGCTTAGACATGTTTCACGACGTGTCTAATCGAACAGAAATCCTTCCAAAACGGATGCGTCAATTTCACACACAAGACGCATCGTCAAATCCAACGCTGCAGTATAGTCATCAGTGTTGATAATGGAGACATGACTATGGATATAACGTGACGGCACACCAAGAACAACGGAAGGCACGCCTCTGCCAAACTGATGAATTGCCCCCCCATCAGTACCACCAGATTGACGCACACCCAGCTGATATGGTATCTCATATTTCTTAGCAGTCTCAACCACAAAATCAGCCAGCTTCGGGTTGACAACCATTGAAGAATCAATGATACGTATTTGCACACCGCCGCCGAGTTTCCCCTGTGAGTTTCCGACACTTAATCCTGGTGTATCATCTCCAGGGGGTCCCTCAAGTACAATCGCGAGATCTGGCTCCACACTTGCTGCCATAGTCCTTGCACCTCGTAGACCTATCTCTTCCTGCACGCTCCCCGCACCAATAACAGTGTTCGGATGCTCTTCAAGTTGCCAAAGCGCATCAATCACAAGTGCAACACCGACGCGGTTATCAAACGCTTTTGCAGTCAGTAACTTCTCATTTTTCAACCGCATAAAAGGTCCATAAGGTGCGATAGGACATCCGGGTAAAATACCATATTCCTCTACAGCTTGTTCTTCACTCTCAGCACCAACATCAATGAAAAGGTCTTTTAGGTCTAATACTTTGTCGCGCGATCCTGACAGCAGGTGCGGCGGCGTTGAACCGACTACCCCCGGTATCTTCCCAGTCTTCGTTGTAATATTGACACGTTGTGCCAAGAGCGTGTGCGCCCACCAACCTCCAAGCGGTAGAAACTTGACGAAACCCTTATCCGTGACATTTGTCACTACAAAACCGATTTCGTCTAAATGTGAATCTAACACAATGCGCGGGTGTTCCGCCTCTCCAGCACGCGTACAAAAAATACTCCCCAATTTGTCGGTTTCAATCGGACCAACATCGGCGACAGCCTCGCGAAAAACTTCACGCACTTCCGCCTCATAACCAGGGATACCATCCGCTTGCGTTAGTGATTCTAATAACTCTATTGAAGATTCATTCATCATAGCATTCCTTTAGCAATCATGTTATAATATAGCACGATTATACCACGATTCAGTTTTTCTGCCAACACTTAAGTGAACTTCAAGAAATAGGGTGTGTAAAGTTTTTGTAGAAACATTGATATGACTTTTGTTTGACATTTTTTTCTCGTATGTCTATAGTCTTTTCACTTGTCTGAACCAGGATTTGCAGGATTACCAGATTTTCAGGATTTACCTCAACAGGTTTTATTCCCAAAGTTGACATCAAAGTACATCAAAAATCCTTGATAAGGTAAATCCCGGGGAATGCCTAAATGGCATTCATACCGTTGATTTGGTAATCTGATAATCCTGAAAATCCTTGTTCAGACATAAGCAAAAAACTTTACACACCCATGATTTAAAACTTCATTGACAAAGGTATCGTACTAATTGTAAAATGAATATACCATATACAATATTTTGAAGGGGATTTTCCGCATGAATAAAAAAAGCATACTTATTGTTGTCGTTTTGAGTGTCATTGTAATAGGTGTTGGACTATTTTTCTGGAACAGTCAACGCCAAGAAATCTATGCACAGACTCGTGAAAAGGTTGAACCTATATATGAATATTCTGGTAAATTGACATCAGAGGAACTAAAAAGTTATTCAGAATTTGCTAAATCAATGGCGCAAGTTGACCCTAAAGAAGCGAAAAAATTCGCACTTCCAAAACGTGAAAGTCTAAAATTGGAAGCACACTCCATGTCGTTGTACCATCAAAATCCTGAACTGTTTTTAATACAACAAGATTCTTTCCCAACTGATACAGATATCAAACCACTTCAGAGAAATTGTGGCATCCGCGCCCTAATTGCTAAGACAAAATTGGCTGATTTTCCTGAAAGTACCCGCTCAAAATTGTTTCAGTACCTTGAAGAACTCAACAAAAGGTTGGTAACTAACAGTGTTGAATCTGCCACGGTAAAGGTAAAAGAGAATCAGGATGGTAATTCCTCAAAGTTTCCCAATTTTGTTTTTGGTGTAGAATCGCACCAAGTAAATGGTGAATCACAACCGATCTTTCAGGAAAATGGTTCTGTTAAGATGCCAGAAGAACACAAACGGGGCGTTTTAAATATTACCGATGTCTATGGTAATGAATATACAGTAGACCTTGATTCAAATGAAGATGTTACCATGACAGAGGATACGAATGAATTGTATACCGAAATCGATCAACTGTTTGACAACTTGTCAGACGCGGAATTCCAAAGACTTTCAGAACTCAGCAAAACAGATTTAGACTCAGAAATCGACAAGTTGATTTCGTCAGAATAGAAAATCACCTTTCAGAATTTCGTCAGAACACTATGTCTCCTCAATCCCATCATGACAAAACTACGATCTGACGGTACTTACCTTACTGAACTTGATTCGTTCCTAAAACCTTATACATCCCAATTGCGTGAAAGGTTTAGACACTACCAAAGTTTCAAGGCAAAAATTGAGAAAACAGGCGGCATCTTAGGTGAAATCAGTCAAGGACACCGTTATTTCGGATTCAACCGTGGCGAAAGTGATGGTGAAAACGGGGTGTGGTATCGTGAGTGGGCACCAGGTGCAAAATACCTATCTCTGATTGGTGATTTCAACGAGTGGAACCGTGATACCCACCCCATGTCCGTGAATGAATGGGGTGTTTGGCATCTGTTTCTTCCCGATACACACTATGCGGGTCGTTTCACGCACGAAAGTCGCGTAAAGGTCCATGTCAGATCTGATCATGGTGAACACGATAGAATACCCGCTTATATCCAACGCGTTATTCAAGAGAATGATACCGAATTCATAGGACAGTATTGGTCCCACACCTATCCATATCAATGGAAGAATCAAGCACCAAAGTTAGACTTTTCCAAAGAGGGATTACGTATATACGAAGCACACGTCGGCATGGCACAAGATGCAGAAAAGGTGGGTACATTCGTTGAGTTCACACAATATGTGCTACCCAGAATCGTTAATTTGGGATACAACACAGTCCAACTGATGGCAATTATGGAGCACCCCTATTATGCCAGTTTCGGGTATCACGTGAGCAACTTCTTTGCAGTATCAAGCCGTTTTGGAACACCCGAAGAACTGAAAGAACTCATTGACACAGCACACGGCATGGGGCTGCTGGTCATTATGGATTTAGTGCATAGTCATGCGGTCAAAAACATAAACGAGGGTTTGAACCGCTTTGATGGAACAGATCATCAATATTTCCATGCTGGGACAAAAGGTGAACATGTCGCTTGGGATTCACTCTGTTTTGACTACAGTAAATATGAAGTCCAGCGGTTTCTACTCAGCAATATCCGTTTTTGGTTAGAAACCTATCGGTTTGATGGATTTAGATTTGATGGTGTTACAAGCATGCTCTATAACGATCACGGTCTTGGCAGAAAGTTTTCTGGTTATGACAATTATTTTGATGCTAATGTAGAATTAGATGCAATTGCCTATCTAATGTTAGCAAATGAAGTGGTCCATGCAGTGAACCCAAAAGCAATCTCTATTGCCGAAGATATGAGCGGCATGCCCGGTCTTGCACGCCCCATCAACGAAGGCGGACTCGGTTTTGACTACCGTCTTGCAATGGGTATCCCAGATTATTGGATCCGGTTATTGAAGGAGAAAAAGGACGAAGAATGGTACATCGGGAAAATATACGGAATGTTGCGAAACCGTCGCGTAGGTGAAAAACATATCGCTTACGTTGAAAGCCACGACCAAAGTATTGTCGGTGACAAAACACTTGCAATGCAATTGATGGATGCCGAACTCTATACAAATATGAGCGTGTTCACACCGAACCTTCGGATTGCACGGGGTGTGGCACTGCACAAGTCTATTCGCCTTATTACATTTAGCTTAGGGGGTGAAGGGTATCTCAACTTTATAGGGAATGAGTTCGGCCATCCTAAGTGGATAGACTTCCCCCGGGCTGGCAATAACAACTCCTACTGGTATGCACGCAGACAGTGGCATCTCGTTGATGATGATACGCTCTATTACAAACATCTAAACGCTTTTGATATAGCAATGCAACAGCTTGATTCAAAATACCATCTACTCTCTGATGATAACATACAGTTGCTGTTCATTCATGAAGACGCGAAACAGATAGTCTATACGCGCGGTGATCTTGTGTTCGCCTTCAACTTTCACCCCACAGTGTCTGTCACAGATTGGCGTATCCCCGCCCCTGAACGGAGGGATTACCGCCTCATCCTCAATACCGATGATATCGAATATGGTGGCTACGGCACCATAAAAGGAATCCACTATCCTTGGCAAGACGTAGCAACAGAAGGGTATACACAATCTATCCAACTCTATGTTCCTGCCCGCAGCGCACAAATTTTAGCACCTACAATGAAATGAATTACAAGCAGATTCAGAGGCATTCAATTGTCTATTAAGCACACATTCTAACTTATATTTCCTAAGGTAGGAGCGACCTCCTGGTCGCGATCGGGAGGTCTCTCCTACAGAAGATGGAGAAATTCAGGGTTGAAAACCTCACCTACAACAGTACATTTCGACAATTGAATGCCTCTGCAAGCAGATAGCAGATTCTTGCTTTTTGACATTTAAAATCTTATGTGGTATAATACTCATTAAGTTCTGTCCATCCACAAAAACATTAAGGACATAGGTTTACTTCAACAGATTGCGCGGGTAGGTGTAACTTTCTATAAGAAAATAGATACACCACCAGAAAGTTAAAATGCCAAAACTCAAAATAGCAAATCAAACTTACACCTCAAGACTACTCATTGGAACCGCTGGATATCCGAATTTTCATATTATGTCGGAAGCAATTACTGCAAGTGGTGCCGAAATCGCGACTGTGTCCATGCGACGTGTGAAATTCACAGATACATCAGCGGAGAATCTATTTACTCTCTTGCGCGAACAAGATTTGACAATCTTGCCAAATACTGCAGGATGTTATACAGCTAAGGACGCTATTCTAACAGCGGAACTTGCACGCGAGGCACTTGAAACGTCCCTCATCAAGCTCGAAGTTATCGGTGATGAACAGACACTTTTCCCCGACGTCGAACAACTGCTCCAAGCAGCTGAAAAACTTGTGCAAGATGGGTTTACTGTTTTGCCCTATTGTAATGATGATCCGATAACATGCAAAAAGTTAGAGGATATCGGATGTGCTGCTGTCATGCCTTTAGGCGCACCAATCGGTTCAGGTATGGGGATCCGAAACCCGTATAACATTCAAATTATACGAGATTGCGTTAAAGTACCTCTTATTGTGGATGCGGGAGTCGGTACTGCTTCAGATGCAGCAATTGCTATGGAATTAGGTTGTGATGCAGTTTTGCTTAACACAGCAATCGCGAAAGCACACCGTCCGGTCCTAATGGCAGAAGCCATGAAAAAAGCAATTGAAGCAGGTAGGGCAGCATACTTGGCGGGACGTATACCACGCAAACTCTATGCTACAGCGTCAAGTCCGCAAGAAGACATAATTCAGTAAAGATCGTTGATTTTCTAATAGCAAAAAATAGAAGTGGAGTCAACATTTGAAAAGTATAAACACAACTTTCTGGATAACTATATTCTTATGGGCATTACATCTAAACGTGCAATGTCAACTCACGCATGCACAACAACCGGATGAATTTGGACAGGAATTGCTACAACTTTTACCTGAACTCCCGGAACCCGATCCAGCAAAACTCACAATTGATTCATACCTTTCAAACACATTCAACAATCATATTGAACTCGGATTAAGTGTTGACCCTCAAAACAGCAGCCTTGCTGGTCAAGATAATCCACAACTTGAAGGTTTGATAAATACATTGGGTATAAACCTACGCGGCGATCTACCGATTGGGGATAAATTGAGGCTGAAGTTACAATATGCTCCCCAATTTGATAACTACACTGGTTCATCAGGTAAACTCAATGAATTTGATGCGTTCACTGATGTTACCTCAACTGAACTGAGCTTCCGTCCTTATTCGCGTTTACCCGAAATCATTGCATATCATCAACTTCAACGGTTGACACGTGAACTGAGTGTCTACGACAACACGGATCGGCAGATCGGCCTCCGCTTTGGACGTGTGTTAGAATACAATTTGCGTATCCACCGATTTGACGATGAGTCTGAAGGACAGGAAGACTTCCTACTCATTGGATCAACAAACCATAAAGCAACAACCCGTTTCCAGTTTGGACTACACAAACAGATACTTAGTAAAGTTAAATATGCAATTGAACGCAGCGGTTACCAAACGAATCTCAACAATCTAATTTTAGGTGAAGCAGAATTTGAGGAGGGACAACGTCGCCTTGATTGGCGACATATCGGTTCCATCAAGTTATTACAGACTGCAGCGGAACGTTTCGTGTTTCAAGAAGAGGTGAACCTGTTTCTAAACCGTTCCAACGTTGATTACTTCAACTTTGCAAGTGCTGAAGCAGCGTTGAGCACCTTTTATCGGTTAGACACGGGACGTTGGATTAGACTAAGGGTATCGCGTGTTTGGGTGCAGTTTGATAGCAGACAACTTGAAGATGAGGAAGGCGTTCCAATGGAAAACGCAGACAATAGAAGCGATACACAACTGGGGGTGTCAGCAATTATCAATTGGGCTTTCACGCAAAACCTATCGCTGAACGTTGACTATCAACTCATTCACAACCGCACGAATATAACAAGGCAGGTGCTTGATTTTCTAAACTATAATCACAATATCATCAGTTTGACGCTACGCGGTCAATATTAGTTGTCGGTTCAGACAAGTGACAAATACGCTATACCCCTCAATGCATGCAAAAAAAAACCTTACATACCTCTTATCATTTTCATTGGCGATTTCGTCTCAAAATGCGTTATAATTTTAAGGTTAGTGAGAAAGAACTCTTTAACCTTTGATTTTACGCTTTAGGCAAACCGTTAATAAAACAGCAATAAATAGGAGGAGTTCACCAATGCCAAAAAAACAAATTGTAACAAGTTACGGACAGTTCCACGTCATTACCCACGATTTGGATGAAACAGATGATCTCAAAGCCGAATGTAAAGCACAATTGGGGGAAGGCGTTAGACTTGCAGATTGGAACGACATCGTTGCCTATGTTGAAGCAGGGGGTTCGTTAGACGACTTCATTGAAGCGTTAAAGATTCCACTTGAGTATGTCAACCCAGAAGATATGGACCCAATACCGAATACATCCTACCGTATCTCTATGAACGGTGAATTGCGATGGCAAGGGGATAGACATTTTTTCTTTGCACGGCATGACCACTCCATACGTGGTGATTTTCTACCACACGCCAATCTTGATGATTATCGCCTGACACTAGGTTCATGGTTTGGCAAGGGTGGATTTGCCCTCTGCTTCGGAGATCCGAATAGCACAGAACCACCCCCAGAACCAGATATAACTGAACCCGTGGAGACATCGGGCGGCTGAGGCTGAGGAGGCTAATGCAGTGGCGGTGCCATTGCCGATTTTTTACATATAATAATGATTATATCTTCAATGGTGTATTATAACACCAAGGTCTGAAATGCAAACTAAATATGATCCCTTCTCAATACACTGTTATTGGGATTGTCCACTCTTCAGTCCCGTGAATTAACGCCAA
>JAAXHO010000080.1:0-57797 GCA_012270795.1 Candidatus Poribacteria bacterium | reverse complement strand
TTGGCGTTAATTCACGGGACTGAAGATGCTTTCTGCATGGAAAAATCCTTTAGTGGACTGTCCAATCTAATTTTTAAATTCATATAACTTCACACCCTTTAATCCACATTAACCAGACTTATTTGGTAAGGAATAATATAATTATTTGACTTTTTTGGTAAGATATGATATAATTATAATCACTTAAGATTAGGTAGGGGATTAATAAAGGGAGATGTCCATGCATCTGTCCGCTAAGTTGAAATATGCAGTATGTGCAATGTTAGAACTCGGGCTACAATACCAAAACCAATTCATTTCAGTCACGACATTAGCAGAAAAACGGTGTATTCCAGGTCCTTTTTTAGAAAAATTGTTATTACAACTCAAACACGCGGGATTGACGACAAGCCGGCGTGGTCCTGATGGGGGATATAGTCTAGCACTGCCACCAGATAAGATCCGTATAGGCGACATCTTTTCTGCTGTAGAGGGACCCGTCAATTTCACTAAAGGATTTGAAACACAAGAAGCCACTGAAATAGGTGATTTTTTTGCTGAAATAGAGAAAGATGTACGCGAGGCATTAAATACAAAAACCTTGCAGGAACTCTGTTGCCATGCCCGGAAATGCAAACAACTGTCGCAACCACCACATCAGCATCCGTTCTTTATATGAAAATCGCTAATAACCTGACAGAACTCATCGGAAATACACCGACGGTACGTTTGAACACGCTTCCAGGGAAAGAGGATGCAACTATCTATGCAAAGTTGGAATCCTACAATCCAGGCGGGAGTATCAAAGACCGTATCAGTTTGGGCATGGTCGTTGATGCTGAACAGCAAGGGGTTCTCCGCCCCGGTGATACAATCGTGGAACCAACCGCAGGTAACACCGGAATCGGGCTCTCTCTCGTTGGCGTTGCACGCGGTTATCGTGTCATCCTGACAATGCCAGAATACATTAGCAGTGAAAAATATGCACTACTCTCTGCCTTCGGTGCTGAAATCGTCCTAACTCCAGAACACGGCGGCATGGCAAGTGCAATATGGGAAGCAGAAGAAATCCTACGACGGAATTCGCGCCATTATATGCCAAACCAATTTACGAATCCCGCTAACCCACAGATACATCGTGAGACAACCGCTGTGGAGATCTTAGATGCGGTAGGAAAAAACATAGATTTTTTTGTCGTCGGCGTAGGAACTGGAGGCACATTAACAGGAGTCGGTGAGGTGCTAAAAGCACATAACCCAAATACAAAGATTATTGCTGTTGAACCTCTCGTTTCTTCTGTACTTTCTGGCGGCATCCCAGGACCAACGCGAATCGATGGGCTTGGGGCAGGAATGGTACCAGAAGTATTGAATGTGGACATCATAGATGATGTCATCGCAATTTCTGAGGAGGTCGCATACCAGACGATGAAAGATATTTCAATGAAAGAAGGACTATTAGTCGGCATGTCGTCCGGTGCAAATGTACACGCCGCACTGCAAGTCGCAAAATCTTTGGGACCAGATAAAACTGTCGTAACAATTCTCCCTGATACCGGTGAAAGATACTTCAGTTTAGGACGTTATTTTGAACTCGAATCCGATATATTGGATACACTCACATAAAGAGAGCACAAGTAGGAAATTAGATTTTATGTCCCTTCAAATTCAAAATGCTGCAATGATGAAATTGAGACAGCAGATAAGCTTGACAGAAAATCCGCAAGATATACTCTTTTCTCTCTTTAAGCAATTCAAAGATAGAGCAGCAATTGTCACAAGTGGACAGTTATCTGGAATGGTGCAAATTCATCTTGCTTCAGAAAATAAGCTGCCATTTCGTATATGCACAATTGATACGCTCCGTCTCTTTCCAGAAACTTACGCATTTTTTGATCAAGTTGAAAAGCGTTACAATATCCAAGTTGAACGTATCCAACCGGACACGGCTGCAGTCAACAAAATGGTCACAGAACACGGTGAATACCTCTTTTTTGACAGCAAAACAAAACAGAAACTTTGTTGCGACATCCGAAAAATTCAACCTATGCAGCAACTTTTAGATTCATTAGATGTTTGGATAACCGGAACACGCAGAGATCAATCAGATACCCGAAAACATTTTCAAAAAGTGGAAATACTATCATCTACGACGCGTCCTATTCTAAAGGTTAGTCCATTAATTCACTGGACTACCGAACAGGTATGGGAATTTGTCCGTGAAAACGATGTCCCTGTGAACCCACTATTTACTCCAGATGCACACGGACATTATTTTGATTCAGTCGGATGTATGACTTGTACAACGCGAATTCGACCCGGCGAACCAAAACGCGCAGGAAGATGGCGATGGCAAAACGCAACGGATAATGAAGAAAACAACAAAGAGTGTGGATTACACTATGCTATATAACAAAAACAGGATAGTGGATTTATCCGCTATAAACATATATGAAAAAAGCACGGTGTCAGAAACCTGACCCGACAAAGGAGGAAACATGGCTGTTACAGTTCGTATCCCAACACCGCTAAGACGTTTGACACAAAACCTCGCAGAGGTTGAAACTGAAGGTGCTAATATACAAACCATCATTGAAAACTTGGAAACAGATTATCCAGGAATGAAAGAACGTATTTGCGATGAAGGCGGAAAAATACGCCGATTTGTGAATATCTATCTTAACGACGAAGATATCCGTTTTCTTGATGGAATAGAAACATCTGTTTCAGACGGTGCCGAAATTTCTATCATCCCCGCCATTGCCGGCGGCTAAACTCTTACATAAAAAACATGTGTGCCGGTGGATTGTCCGCAACATAAATGTGAAGTGTAAGTTCCGTATAGAACTCGTTTCAACACTATATTTTCGAATTGTATGAACAACCTACTGGTTGTAACTATTTTCAAAACAGACAATTTGAAACTGGACAAAACACTGGCATAATGCTTTAATATATACCACATCCTGAAAAAACCAAATACCATGAAATATAACTATACATCATTGGTAAAATCAATACACAACAATGCAAATAAAATAGATCTTGTTTTCATACTAACCTTATGTCTGCTCTATTTCAATTCGTGCTCTATTGGACAGGTCGGGAATTCACTACTTGAGGGAGTAAAGGATGTAAACATCTTCACCGATGAAGAAGAATTGCAGTTTGGCAAAGAATATGCAGAACAGCACGCACAGCAAGTGACGTTTTACACAGATAAGGTTGTTACTGCTTATATTAACGACCTTGGACAGAAACTTGTGAAGCACAGTAAACGGAACAATATACCTTACACGTTCACGGTGATTGATTCAAAAGATATCAACGCTTACGCAGTCCCAGGCGGTTTTATCTATGTGAATCTGGGGCTAATCCGGACAGTCCAAACTGAATCGGAGTTAGCATTCGTTTTAGCACACGAAATTGGACATATTGTAGGACAACACTCTATGAAGCGACTCACACAGGTTTATGGGATTGAGTTGTTGAAACAGATTATATTGGATGAAGATTCAACCGAACTCAAAAAAATAGTTGCAGATATCCTTGCAGCAGGATGGTTATTTAAATACAGTCGTGACAATGAGCGGGAATCCGATTTCTACGGTGTGCAAAATGTTTATGATGTAGGTATAGATCCACAAGGCGGTATCCATTTTTTTGAAACACTCCAAAAATTGCAGCACAGAGAACCCTCTGCTTTAGAAAAACTTTTATCCACACATCCAATACATAGCGAACGGATATCAAATATCCGCGCACAGATAAAGGGATTACCCCAAAAGTCAGGTCTTCGCACCAATTCATCCCGTTTTCAACAGGTAAAACAGAGAATACGGTAATGTATGCAAAACACTTATGCTATTTTAGGCATTGTTTAGGAGTTATGCCTTCATGAACTATTACTTGTCAAAAGATTATTTCCACACAAAAACGATCTACACATAAAGTAATACCAATTCAAATTAATATTGTCCCATTAAGGAATTCCACTTTTATTGCTGGTTGGGGTGCTTCTCTTCGGTAGGAGCGACCTCCAGGTCGCGACCTGGAGGTCGCTCCTACCAGGACATTTTGACAAATGGCATCTTATTTTTTAGAAATGGTATAATCATTACGTTATGGTAACTTTGCTACTAAAAACCCTTAATGAAATCTGTCAGCATGCAAAGCAAGAATTTCCTGAGGAATGCTGCGGTGTCATCTTGCATGCAGAAACACAGGAATTTGTCAGACCGTGCCGTAATATCCAAAATGAAAGGCATCAGGATGACCCCAAGACATATCCACGCGATGCACGCACTGCCTACCTCATGCACCCTGATGACCTAATATCAATACACAAAGAAGCAGAAACAGAACAACGACCAATTAAGGCGTTTTACCATTCCCATCCAAACCACGAGGCATATTTCTCCGAAAAAGACAAATCGGACGCGATAATCTGGGATGAACCTGCATATCCAGGGGTAGCATACCTCGTCATTTCAGTATATGAAAACACAATCCGAGTTGTCAAAGCCTTTGTATGGGATGAAAACAAATCAGATTTTATTGAAGTGTCAGTACAAACAACACCTTCAGGAGCAATCAAATGACCGCTTTAAAAATCCGTCTTACTTTTCCACCAGAAAAAATTACTGAACCTATTATTTACAAAATCGGGCAACATTTTCAGGTAGTCACCAATATACGTCGCGCAAACGTTACCGAAGAAGCGGGTTGGGTGATGTTAGAAATGCAGGGTGCTTCGGATGAAATTGAACGCGCCATTGATTACCTAAAAAATATAAATGTACAAGTTGAACCTGTTGAAGGTGATGTTGTCCAATAAAGGTTCATTCCCATATTCTGTAAACCTCTATGCTACTTTTGAGAGATATTAATGCGCTTACTGCCAATACGTTGGTTACATACCCTCAAAAACTTACTACCGGACCTTAACCTAAGTTTCAGTGTCCACCTACGTCCCTACGTGCGTCTCATTACAATTTCCGCGGCTCCTCTTGCAATTGGGATAGGAATTGCCCTTCAGAACCATCTCGAATTTGGATTCCATGACACTTCGGGTGTAGTCGGTTGGGTAAGCGTAAAACAATATCCCAAACAACAAGAATTCTTCTACTATCTACTTGCACTTATCGGAATACCAATCGTCATTTGGTTGTACTGGTTTGCGTGGCATACCTATTCACAATGGGCAGCCATCAAAACAGAACGACCGATAGACCGCGTCCTAAAACTAAACGCCATCGCTTCAGTCCCTTTGTGGTTATGCTGGTTACAACTTCTGAACTTTGATCAAGCCGACTTTCTTGGTCTATTACTTCCAATTGGATTAACGCTCTTATTCAAAATAGTCCTATTCTGCATCAAGTATCAACCTATTTTGGGGATTTCTGATACCGTCTCATCAGAACCAATTTCGCCACAAATTGAAACACCCACAATGCCAAAAGGAATGCGTTTGTTCCGCCGTGTGTGTGAATACCTTCTCTTGCCTGTCTTTATCTACCTGCTGATGTATAATGGCAGCATTGATGGTGGCATTGATATGTTCCATGAAGGAGAACGGCTTGCTCCTCTCAATGAGATGCTTCATGGGGGCGTTGTGTTCCGTGATATTTATGTCCAACATGGGCTATTTCAAAACGCATATTTGGCTTGGTTTGGCAGTAAGTTCTTTGGAACGACTCTGATGGGTGTTCGCATTATGGAGGATGTCTTAGCTCCCCTCGGTTATGTCGCGCTCTATATACTCGGTCTACAGGTTTTTCGAGGACGGTTTATCACCGCTTTCTTATGTTTCCTTATCTGTTCTGGAGCCAACTTTTCAGTCTCTCCCCGCCACAGCCTCGGTTTACTCAGTTTTGCATGCGTTGCAAGTTATATTACCTACCATCGCGAAAAAGGGCTTTTTATGCCTTGGCAACGCAATTTTACTGAAAAACCGACTTGGATAATGCACCTTTTCAGACTTGGATGGAAACTCATTTTGGCAGGTGTTTTGACGAGTCTGGCGTTCTGGTACAGCACAGAAGTCGGTTTGTATACACTCGGTGCAATCGGTCTTTTTCTCGTCATATATTGCCTACAACGCAGAATTCAACTACACCTCCGACCGCTACCGTTAATCGCATATTGTGGTGGAGTTCTATTAGGATTTCTGCCTGTGGCACTCTATTTTCTGTCACACGGTGCTTTAGATAATGCTATCTGGAACTCTTATATACAATGCAAACATCAGCTTGCTACTTGGGGAATCAGGTTTCCATTGCTATCTGATGCCCTCTCTATCTTCTCAGAAGAAGGTTGGCAAGCGTTTTTTCTGAGCGAAAGATTTCGTTGGTACCTACCAATTTGTGTCTTTATCTTTGCTGCATCGTACCTAATATATCGCAAACTTTGCAGAACGGATATTTCGCCAGACGATGCAATGAAACTCCTGCTTTTGTTGCTCGGTGGTATAGCATTTTTCCGCACTGCCCTTGGCAGATCCGACATTGGACACTTAAAATACGGTTCAACGTTTCTATGGTTACTCTGTCTGTTTCCATTAGACATGGGAATATCAGGATTACTCAACAAACTATTTTATAGAGAATCGGCGGAAGGTTCTCCTCATCATCTGTCATTCCTGACAGACAGAGAACATCGGCTACGTGCGTTAAAAGCAGCTTGGATACTTATTCCAACTGTCCTGTGTTTGTGGTATGTGAGTGCAGTGCATCATCCACTAAAAGGCTTTAGCAATAAGTGGAACAGGATGTGGTCAAACCAATTTGTACAAACCAGAGCAGTTGAGGAGTTGGAACGTGCGGGGCAGGTGGACATCCCAGACGAACAAGTTGAGCAAATTCAAATGGTGGTAACTTACATTCAGGAAAACACAGCAACAAGTGAAAAGATATTTGACTTTACAAGTCAGGGAGCATATTACTTCTTTGCAAACCGTCCAAGTGTCACCCGTTTCCACATGGTCTCCTATGCATCAACGTCAGGCATGCAGCGGGAGGTGATTTCCGCACTTGAGCGCGACAAAACGCGCCTGGTGATCTTCAAAACAGGAGGTTGGTTTGATAATGTAGACGGCATCCCTGTTGAAGAACGGCATCCGCTCATTGCAGATTACTTGGAAGAACACTACGAACATGTTATTGACATAAATAAGACAGAAATTTTAATGCGCAAATGATGAAGTGGTTAAAACACTTCTATTTTTGCTGTTTGAAAGTACTATTATGTTGGTGGTACATCAAGATCCATACCTAATTGTTTAGCAAGTGCCTTCTGAATTTGGTTGAGTTGCGCGCCAATTTTACGTTCAGCTCCATCCACCCGTTCCTCAATTCCATCAACTTTTTCGTTGAAAGCACTAACATCCTTCTGTAGCAAACCGAATTTCAGGTTCATCTCACTGAGTTGTTTTTCGAATTTCACATTCATCTCACTAAGTTGTGTCTTAATCTGAAGGATTAAAACAAAGATAGAGATAAAGGACGCAGCGAGCAAACCAACAACCCACATAATAAGAGCATCTAAACGACCGTCTATTCTACTCACATTGCTTTCTATTCTGCTAATGCGTTGGTCCATCTGCTCCATAGTTCCTTCAATGCGGGTAAGGCGCGTTTCCTGATCTGTAGATTCGTTTTGAGTCATCGCTGTAGGTGATAAAATCACAATAAGAAATAGGCACAGCAATAAGTTACGGTTCATTATGGGAACGACTCCATAGGCATTTGAGTGTAATCTGATACAAAATTCATTAAGTGAGATTAACACATATTATATATGTTAATCGGTAGAATTGCAACGTTTTTTATCCATTACACGTCCTTTTGTTGTGCGACAAAAATGCGGTAGATGTCTTCAAATAAGCGGACATCCGTTAATGTATCTTCAGCAGAGGAACGGAAGGGTTCGGGGTTATGTAGGTTCTTTATGAAGTATTCCGCTTCGCGGTGATATGCCCATGTCCAAGAAGGTCTTGGAATAGGTCGTGTAATCTCCTGTTCTTCACCGGCGCGGTAAATCTCAACCTCTGCGGGGGTGTTCTTCAGCAACAGCGGCGGTGCCCATGTGTGAATCCATCCATGCTGAAAGTAAATCTGTGAGTGCTCATCCCAACGGTAATGGGATACATGTCCGGTTTCCAGTGTGACTCGTGTGCCATTCATATCAAAAATCACAACACCTATATACCCGTTTTCGTTCAAATCTACGGCTTTCACGGTAACGTTATCACCTGCATCAAGAAACCATCGCATGAGATTGATATTGTGCGTATACTGCTGAAGGTATCCGATGTATTTGCCTTGCATTTGTTCTGGAAGCCACTCTGGAAATTTCTGGGGTGCACTCGGTTTCGGTTCATCTGTGCCGTCCATCGGTGTGTCAAGACCGCATATCCAATCACCACCGAAACCGTGATTACGCGCATACGTGATACGTCCAAGTTCTTCTGTTTCACGGAATTGTGTGATCTTCGCCTTGACAATCTCGTTACCTGCATCGTAACGTTTCATGTAACCGACCATCAACTTTTTACCAGATGCACGTGAGGCATCCACGATAGCTTGTGCCTGTTCAACAGAAACAGCCATCGGTTTTTCCATGAAGACGTGTTTGCCGGTACACAAAAGATCTTTAGCAATCTCACCTTGTAATGCAAAATCTGCGGATACTGCCACTGCCTCAATATCGGTGTTTTGTGCCAGTTCGTGATGGTCCTTGTATAGATTCGGTATTCCAAACCGCTTTTGCACTTTCGCCCCGAGTTCAGAACGCACTTCAGCAAGTCCAACGATCTCACATTCAGGGATGCTTGCAAAATTCGGGATATGCACCTTCTGTGCCATAAACCCACATCCGATATAACCGATTTTTATTCTGTCCATTTTGATAGTCTCCTTAATCCGCAGATGTTTCAATCTGTTCAATTGCTGTTTGCGCCCCTTGCCGTACGAGTGCTGATGTGTCGTTTTGTGCAAGCTGCTTGAGTTTGTTGAGACCAAGTTTTGCCTCTAATTTGCCAAGTGCAACTGCAACGAAGTAACGGACATCCGCGTCCTCATCGTCAAGTGCCTCCAGCAGTGCTTCTGTATCTGATAGAGACGCAAGGTGCCGCTCATCATCGCCTATGTTTATCAACGCTTGTGCTGCAATACGCCGTGAATGGATGTCGCCATATCGTAGCGACGCGAGCAATTCGTCATTCCCATTCGTGATTGCAGAGAGATTGTCCCAATCACAATCCAAGCAGAACCATGAATTTGCATCTAACTGTTGGACGTTTGCATTACCACACTTAGGGCATTCTCCATACTCCTGTTGTTTCATGAGGGACCTATTGCCTCCATTTCTGGTAAATCTCGCCATATTTCTGGGCCTTCTGGCTTGAAATTAATGGTCGCAATGAACTGCATACCGTGATAGAAGTTGATTTTGAACTTCCCGCCCCCGAAATGTTGTTTGAGATAATCCAAAGGTGCATCAATCAATGGCCCCATTTCGTCGGCATAGTAGAAAGCAAGCGGTTTAAACCGCACCGTATTACCCACAGGTTCCTGCACCAGTAGCTGCGCGGAAGTGGCAGGAAACAGCACCTGAAAAGCATCCCATAGGTCAGCAACAGTGGGATTCGGATTGCCGATCCGCTTTTTGAAATCGTTCTCAAGGTATTCAGAAAATGTGTTAAAAACCCAGTCCATGATTTGTCCTTATCAAACAGAATACGAGAAAATCTTAAATTCCAGGAGCCTTCAAGAAGTCCTTCCAATCAAAATCGGGCAGAGGGAACTCCTCTGTGGCTTTACATTGTCAGAATGTAGCAGCTTTTTCAAAGAACTCAATATCAACACGTTCTATCTCTGCTGAACGTGCATTTTCTGCCACGCGTTGCACAACCATCTCCCGAACAAACGGGATCGGAATGCGTTTGACACGATGCACAACCTCTTCTGTGCAAGGCACGTTTGTATTGTCAAGGAAAGGACCGTCCTGCACCACAGTTTCGGCAGGATGATCGCATGTCTCTGGCACAAGTTGCTGTAACCGCATTGAGACATAATCGGTTACCCACTGTTGAAACTTTTCAGTGTTTTCAGATTCTCCAGCATCGGCTTGCGGTGTCTTTTCCAACTTATCATTGATGCTGACAAGTAGGTTTTCCAATCGCCCCAAGCGGTCTTCAACACTCGTAAGTCGTTCTTGAACGTTAGTTTGCTCGCTCATGTTTCCTCCTTATATTGTCCAGTATTTCCATAGGTCTTCCGGAATTTCGTATCTAATTTCTTCACGTTGTTTGTGATGGTAACGTGCAAACAGCCCGATTCGTGGCATGTCCCGTATATTTCCTGAACCTGTATGACACAAATAGGCGTGCCATAGTACAACATCCCCAGCAGATGCGATAAACTCGCGCGGTCCCTCTGGTGATAAATCTGAAAATGTATGCCACCCCCACCCTTCAATATCTCTAAAACTGCCGTCAACCTGTTCAGGATATTTGAGAAAATATTTATGTGTTGTGAGATGACTTTTGGGCCAAAAGACGAAGGCACCGCCACACGGTTTAATATCGTATAGATAGGTTGTAGCCCCCATCATAAATGGACTCCATCCTCCCGGACCGTAGGCATCAATATGTCCGCTCCCGGGCATTTTCCATTCGGCATCTGGATTGGGCCATTTCACAAGGGGTGCGCCGCCACCACCTGAAAACTGCCCCCCACCGAATTGCTCAATAATCGCTTGCATGGCAGGCAATTGTCCGAAGTTTGGGGAGAAACCGAAGTTTTCTACTACATAACCATCGGGCCAGGTTTCTGGAGTCTCCAAGCTGGAATTGAAATGCTTCCAAATCTGTTCTCGCCACCCATCAATTACATCTGAATCTACCAAGTTTTCAAGGATAAGGTATCCGTTTTCCTGAAAAAATTCCACCTGTTTTGCTGTTAGCATATAAGTTCCACCATAATTAATTAAAAGTCAATCGGGATTACAAATCCCTCCTACAGAAAAAATACAAGAAATCGGGATTACAAATCCCTCCTACAGAAGAAAAGAAGATATGTTGTCTAACGCCGCGGTCTGAAAGAGGGAATGCCCGTTTTATCAAACCGTTCTTTGACTGCTTTCATGAGTTCAGGGGTTATTTCGCGATGTCCGTGTTCTCTTGCATATTTCTCAACACTTTTGATTACCATGCCACGTGCAAATGAGGGCACTTTTTTCAGTCTCTGTTCAGCAGCAGCATTCCATATTAGGTCATAGTCTGGTTCTGATGCAAAGGCGGTCCGTTTCTCAAGTTGGACAGGTTTTTGTCCGTGCTGTCCCGGTTGGTATTCACAAGACTCGTCTGCTGCGAGATAGTTACCAGTCGTGGCATAAGCTCGCGCTCTACAACCGCCACAGACCTCTTTAAATTCACATGCCCCGCATTTTCCTTCAAGCAGATTCCGATCACGCAACTTATGAAAGGTTTCCGATTCATTCCAAAGTCTTACAAAACTCTGATCTTTGAGGTTGCCAACGCTGACAGGCAGATACGGACACGGTGTCAGCTCACCTTCGGGACTGATACGACAATAGTAGATTCCACACGGACAGGTGCCACTTGGATAGCCTTGCAGAAATGCCGAATCGGACTGCTGCCCATAGATAACACGTTTGTAGTGTGGTGCGCATTTCGCTGCGATGAGCATTTTTCCGCTATATTCTGCCTGTAGTTGGAACATCGTCTCAAGCATCTTTTCATATTGCGTGGGTGTGATGTCCATGACCGTCTTACCTCTTCCCGTCCGCACAAGAAAATAGAGGTTCAGCACCTTTGCACCTAACTGATATGCATATTCAACGATCTCTGGAATTTCGTCATAATTCCATTGCGTCACAGAGGTCTGGACAAGAAAGTCAAGTTGTGCCTGTTTGAGTGCTTCAATGCCGTTCATGGTTGCTTGCCACGCGCCTTCCATACCTCGAAATTTGTCGTGGTTCGTGGGTTGGATAGAATCCAGACTTATCCCCGCACCCGTTACACCGTGTTGTCGCATCTTTTCAACAACTTCGTCATTCAGTAGAACCCCGTTTGTTCCCATCACAACAAGGAATCCCGTATCCGATGCGTATTTTGAAATCTCCAGAATATCGGGACGCAGCAACGGTTCGCCCCCCGTGAGTATCAGCAGAATATGCGGGTTGATCTCAGCTATCTCATCTATCACACGGAAACATTCGGATTGTGTTAACTCTGTCTCCCTAACATAACCTTGCGGAAACTCATCTGTGTCTACAAAACCCGCGGGGAGATAGCAGTGTGTGCATTTCAGATTGCACAATCTGGTGATATTCCATGAGACTGCCTGAACTTTTGTGTTTTCCATACAGTGAATCCATTATATAGCTGTTGTAGGTGCGGTTTCCTAACCGCACAAATGGTCTGAGCAAATGGTGCGGTTAGAAACCGCACCTACCAGGTCCACACATTTTAATTTTTCAATAGCAATGCAAGTGCGAAAACAATTAATCCTGAAAAAAGGGTTAGATGTCCGAAAACATTGATATGATGAGGGACACTGATTGGACTATCCGGGTCTGCTACTTCAAGGTGTTTGCGATATAGCGAACTGAACAGCCCCCAAAAAAGTGCCATCAATCCGAATGCTGCGAACTTTACGGCAGAATATATCATATATTTAGACTCTAATTTCATATTGTTATTCCATGCAACAATAAAGATGACAATCCCACCTGTGAGTAGAAGCATATTTATCATCAATCGTATCCAGTGCCGAAAACGATTGTGTATTTCCAGCAAATCTTGTGCGGATAGGTTTTGCCGACAAATTGGCATTGCAATCAAGGTTGTAAAAAACACACCTCCGAACCAGATTATTGCTGCGATGAGATGGATATATCGGATGAAAAGTTCTACAAGCGTTCGCATTGTTTTAAATCGCCATAATGTATCCCGTTAAAACTGTGCGGGGAAGTTTCCATGTGCAGCATCTATCACTCTTGCAAACCATTTTAGGGTATTAGGTGCGCGCTTGTAAGCGTGCAAGTTGTTCTCGGAGTTGTGCGTTTTCTGCTTCTGCAGTTTCTGCGCGTGTAGCTTCTTGTGCTGCGCGTGTTTCAGCGGTATCCGCGCGTATTGCCTCAGCTTCTGCGCGTATTGCCTCAGCTTCCTCACGTGTTCTTACCCAGTCATTTGCAACTGGATCAAAAATTGCTATTTCCTTATTACGTATCCGAAAATCTAAACCCAGTGAAGAAGCATGTATGCCTCCATTCTCATCTGGGGAAATCGCTACATAGTTTCCATCTACTAATTCATAGCCCATCAGTTGGGAGGATAAATATGCATTCTCTGCATCATATAAAAAATAGTTTTTTATGCCAAGGGAAGCATAAATATCCATCTTGTCTGTCAAGTCATTCCTATATGTGCTTTCACTACTGAACTCCATCACGAAATCTGGTACTTTCCCTTCTTCCCAAACCAAGTATGTTCGGCGTGGTTTCATTCCTATGTCGAATGTGACGAGAACATCTGGTGATATAGACTTGCTGGGGACACCTTGCAAGTAATACATCAGAATATCACCGGAGATATAGATTGATGGGTCATGTGAGAAATATGCTTTAAGTGCCGCTAATGTCCAAAATAATTGGTTTCTGTGACGATCGCTTGCTGCCATCGGTTTTCCATCCTCTGAAGGATAAAGTGCATCTGTTGGGACAAAAGGGATCTTGTATTTTTTTATGTCAGTATCCATAATGTTTTCCTTTACTATAATACCATTTCTAAAATATAATTTCTTATTATCTGCGGATATCTGGTAGGAGCGACCTCCAAATCAAGAAATCAACGGTATGAATGCTATATAGCATTCCCCCAAATCAACGCTACAAATGCCATTTAGGCATTTGGCGGGTATGAATGCCTTTTGGCATTCCCCGGGTCGCGACCTGGAGGTCGCTCCTACCGAAGAAATGTACCCCAACCAGCAATAACAGTGGAATTCCTTAATGAGACAATATTTTTTAGAATTGGTATAAGATACGCGAACTAAGGTTATGATTTTATTTTATCCATTTTATATATATAAATTATAGTCTAAAATTGGAAGGGCTTCAAGTGTTTTAAGGAATTAGAACTGTGCGGGGAAGTTGCCACGAGCAGCGTCCATCACATCACCAGTGATTTTGGCATGTCCGTTCTCTTTTGCAAAACTCTCAATCCCCATTTTTGCCATCGGACGAACAAAACTTGGGATACGTTCCAGGCGTTCCAATGCCTCTGATGTCCACTTAAGACCATCTGGTTCAGCGGGTTCGGTTGTTTCCTCAAAAGCGTCTGAGATGACTGAGGTAAAAGGGCATTTTCCACCTTGTGCGTTTTCGTCAATTCCAGTTTCTGAGGATATGTCTGACATTAAATCCTGCTTCCCAGTCTCTAATTGTGACCGTATCATCTGCATCGGTTGTGCTGCTTCGTTGTTGCCACCGAGTTTCAGGTCCAAGGATTTTAGCATCTGCGTTTCCGATGGGTTTAGAAACATAGCGATCTCTGTAAAACAATCTGGGCATTCAAAAACTGCTGTGACAGACCCCTGTTCAGGACGGGTTACGTCCTTAAACTTCATCGCAGTGTCGCAGTCTATACATAAGAATTTCATTGATTTTCTCCATATTGGTGGCGGGCATTATGTTTGAAAGAAGTCTTGTATCTTTTGCGCTACCTCTCTGATGGTTTTACTTGCGAGGGTATCGGGATATTCATTTAAATATGGTGTGCCGTTATCGTTACAACGTGATAGTTTTGGATCAAAAGGGATTTTACCGAGCGTTGTTAGTTGGAATGCGTTATTCGGTGTGTCTTCAACGGCGAAAAGTGGTTCGTGTTCGCCACAGTGTTTGCAAACATAGAACACCATATTTTCAACGACACCGATAATCGGCACTTTGAGTATATCCCTTGCCATTGTTACAGATTTCTTGACAATCAGATGTGAGACTTCAGAGGGGATTGTTACGACGATGACACCACCGAGATTCGGAATAAGTTCAATCACATTCGGCAAGCGATCAGTACCTGGTGGTAGGTCCAGCAATAGGTAGTCCAACGTTCCCCAGTCGGTATCACCGATAAACTCTCGTAGTGCGCTTACCTCCATAGTGGAACGCCAGGTGAAAGCATCCTTTTGTGTGTGTGCGTTCCACAGCACCGGTGCATCATCTTCAGTTAGGAGCAGATCCATTGAGATGATTTTCGTGCCGAGCTCGGTAGTTGCCGGTTTGACACCGGTAGCTGCATATTCAAGTGTTGCGTTACGCACACCCATCATCTTTGCGATCGTTGGACCGTTGATGTCAGCGTCCACAACACCGACATTTTTGCCTACCAGTGTCAATGCGGTCGCGAGGTTAGCAGTCACTGCACTTTTACCGACACCCCCTTTGCCACTCATTATCGCGACTGTCCGTTGGACAGACGTGAGCCGTTTACTGATGCGGTTGGCTTTTGCTGTGACTTGCCCGACAATGTTGGAACCGGCATCATCTGGGAGTTCTTTGTAACTTTTCACTTTTTCTGTCCGATGGCGTATAGTGCGTCATAACTGCGCAAGTACAATGTGCCACCTGCAATAACTGGTGATGCTGCCACGGTTTCGTCAATGGAATTTGTCACCACGATTTCAAATTCGCGTCCTGCCTTAACAACGGTGACAACACCGTCTCGAGCTGTTAGATAGAGATATCCATTAGCATAGACAGGTGAGGAACGATGTCTGTGTCGGTGTGTTCGCATCCGATAAAGTTGTTCACCGGTTTTTGCATCAATACAGATAAGATCACCGTTTTCCCTGCAGAGATAAACAAGCCCATCATGGATAAGTGGGGAAGGTACGTCTGGTGTGCCTCGTCCAAGTTTCCAGATTTGCCATTTGGTGTCTGTAATATCTCCTGTTCCCGATGGGTCTAAACCCAGAACAGGCCCATTTTTTGCAGAAGGCACCACAATAAGTCCTTCTGTTGCCACAGGTGATGCGACCAAACGCAAAGAAGGATTATAGTTATTCTGTGGATTCAAGCCACCACATCGCCAAATTTCTGTGCCATCTTCAAGATTGTGTGCAGTTACATAGTCTGCACCATGCACAACAAGAAATTCGCGTTCTGCATCTCGGTAAAGAATTGGAGAGGTATAGGCGTGTTCACATTCTCTCCTTGCATCGCTTTTGCGGTCATGCTTCCAGATCTCTGCGCCAGTCATTTTGTCCAGTGCAAGCACTAACCATGCGTTGCTATGGATAAGTTGAAGGTATAACTTATCTTTATCCAAAATTGGTGACATTGACATAAGAAAGCCGAGTCTAAACCTTCCGTAACGTTCTTCAAGATTGGTCTGCCAGATAGGATTTCCTTCAATATCATAGCAGGCGAGATCACCTGTTCCGAGAAACGCCCAGACATGTTTACCATCAGTCGTTGGCGAAGGCGCAGCCAAGTTGACTTCATCACCGCGGGAAGTGCGATTACCTTGTGCTATTGTGCGTTTCCACAATTCTTCTCCTTCCGTGCTAATACACATGAGAACGAGGGAAGTTTCTTCAGCGGATGTTAGGAAGATTTTCTTTCCCCACACAACGGGTGTGGCAGCTGCTTCCCCTGGTAGCGGTAACCGCCATCTGACGTTCTCTGTTTGGCTCCATTGAATAGGTACATCAGTTTCAGAACTGATGCCATCGTTATTTGGTCCCCGCCACTGATTCCAATTATTTGAGGATGTAGTTGTAGGAACAGTGGTTGTATCAGATACATTTTGGGCACAACTTGTTATAAAGATAGCAAGTGTTATCAAACTCAGAATAGTTAGTGCGTTTCTAAAAACTTTTTTCATCATCATGTCCCTCCGTTTCATTAGTTCCGTTTTAGTTTTCTTGATTATTTCCATTGCTTGATTGTTGATAGTATTCGCCTAATACTTCGTTTGCGAGGCTTCTACCATCTTCTATGACACGCGAGGCAAAATCAAGTGTAACCTGTGAAGTACCTGCCTCTTGTGCGCGTTGTTCAACCCGTGTTTGCGTTATGTTTCGCATAAATCCTGCGGGAACTAAGTTCAACCGTTCTACTGCATCATCTGTCCATTGTATGGTACTTTCAAAGGCAGCGGTGGTTTCAGTGCTTTGTTTATCGGATTGCGTTTGCATGGCTCTGAGTTCGGGAGCATCTTCGCGGACTGCTGCGGCTTCCCCCATGCTGTCGTCAATGATTTGCATGGCAAATTCATTTGTGATCGTGCTGATTTTTTGGGAACGGGCAGATTTTTCTATCCGTGCTTTCACATTACGCCGCATATAACCACGTGGTACGGTGCGTAGTGCCTTCTTTGATTGTTCAGACCACTGCAAACGGACACCATCAAACGTTTTCTCTTCTGCAGTGCCACCTTCATCAATTGCAATGTGTTCAAGTGAATCTTTGTCAACCATTTGGAAACGTTCTGGTGGGGAACTACAGACAGGACATTTGACGGGTTGATGATTGTGTGCTGCGTAGCCACATTCCCCACATATATAGGTTTGTACAGCCCCTGCTTCTAAAACTTTCTGCTCTGCTATCTCTTTTGCGACACGGGTTAGTTTTTCTGAAGCGCGCTGCGGCATAATCGCTTCCATTGCTTTGTCAATGACACTTTCGGTAATTACGGAATGACCACGTTCTATGGCGAATCGGTGCACTGCAGTTTTTGCGATGCCTCGCACCAATGGCGGTGCTTTCTCCATCCGATCCATTGCCTCTTGTGTCCAAACGAGGGTTTCCTCTGCCTTTACATCAATTTGCGGAAAATAACGCTGACTTGAGAGCAGCACGTTGCAGGGTGCAAGTCGTAACAGATTTTCTGCAGTGCTGCCGATATCTGAATCTTGTTCATTGTGCACACCGATTCTACCTATAACGAGGATCCATGGATCAGTTTTTCGTGTGTATTGTAGGATTTTTTCATACGCTTTGCCATCAAGGAGGGTAATTTTGAGTTGATAGTCATGTTCCTCTTTAGCGATAGAACGGGCAACTTCAAGATGGGACTGGTAGATTTTTGCAAGACCTGTATCAATAACTTCCTCGTGTAGCTGCTCCTGTTCTTTGAATCTAAAGGTTCTCGCTGCACGTTCTGTCAGCACATTCACAACGGAATTGAATACAATATAATGCAGATAGGGGTCGTAAACACCAACAGCTTCCACCTGTCTGTTGAATTTTTGTCCGAGACGTATTGCAGTTTTCAGTCCTGAGAAAGATTCGGGGCTTCCGTCAATACCGACGAGGATATTGCCGGGTTGTTCTTTTATGGGTTCAAGGTTTCGCACAATGAGTGTATCCGTGGAGATACGTCGTACCACGCGTTCACACACACCCCCGATGAGGCTATCCTTGACAGCCCCCATGCCGAGTGCTCCCATGATCACCAGATCGTAATTATTTTCCTTGATATCTTCCACCAATTTGATGTAGTGCTTGCCTTCGGGCATTTTCGGTTCAAACGGAATGTTAAACTTTTCGCATTTCTGCTTCATCACCTCAAGATAGGAATCCGAGATGAGTTGGAGTCCCATTGTAATGAGAGTATCGTGTATGCGGCGCTGTTTTTCGAGTTCAACTTCGTCTTGATATTCTTCCGGGAGCGTATATTCCATCTGCTTAAAGCGGACATCGTGCATTTTTGCAGCGTAGACATGCGAGCCGATCAACTGCGAATCAAATTGCTTTGCGAATTCAACAGCTAAGTCAATACTGGCATCGGAATAATCTGAATTATCAACCGGAACGTATATTCTTTTCATAATTCTTTTAACTCATTGTCGTCAATAGAAGGAATTTACTCTGTTTTTGTGTCATGATAAGGCTTGTAGCGAGAACCGACAATGCCTCCGAGGATGTGTGCGAGTAGGACCGCTGGCCATAAGTATATCATTGCTGTTTGCCATTGCCAGTGGAGCACAAAACGCCTAACTACAAAGTTTAGTACAATTGGTATATATAGACATCTGCTCCAGGGACGACTGAACTTTTTATATCGTACCCGTAAAAAACCGAAAGGAAAATGAACTACAAACGCTGCAATGGAAATAAATAGGTTCAGGTCCTTCATTTTTTAAGGAGTGCTTTGACATCCTCCCGTAAATTGTTCATCATAGGTTTGCTACGGCTATCGTAGTAGTCATGGATGTATCCATCTGGTGTTACGAGAGCAAACCTTGTGCTATGTGGAAACCCTCCTCCGTGATCTGCAGCGGCTAATTTGAAACCTTCGTTAGCCAATTGGTATATCTGCTCCTTTTCACCTGTTAGGAAATGCCACCGTTCTTGGTCTGCCCCATATTTCACTGCATAACGCGTGAGTACATCTGGCGTATCTCGTTCAGGGTCAACTGTGAAAGAGACGAAATAGACTGGTTCTTCCTTGAATTCCGATTGCAGTTTCGCCATTTCCTCTGTCATTATAGGACAGATTGTCGGACAGTGTGTAAATATAAAATCTGCGATCCAGATTTTTCCTTTCAAGTCAGATAGTTCTATTGGTCGATCTTGCTGATTCACTAAACTAAAATCAGGAACACTCACAGAAACGGTTTCGGACGTTGTTTCTGAGTTCGTTTGGAATGTTGACCATAAAGTATAACCAGCAATACCGACAATAATAACCCCTAATACTATCCAAGGCAGTGTACTTTTATCAAGTTTGCGTTCATCGTTTTTGAGATGAACAGACGGTGTTTCCATTTTTTGCCCCAAAGTTTATAGAATTAGCATTTATCCAGACCTTAGTTCCCGTTTGTATCAGCGACCTCTGCAGCAGGTTTTGCTACTTCATCAAGTCGTGAGTCTGTAGTCAGATCAGGCATTAACATAATGACAAGAAAAACGCAAATAAGAAAGGGTATAATCACAATAATTGCTAAAGTGCGTTTTTCAAGTTTAAGGTGCATAAAATAGGCAGCAACCAAGAAAGCCTTGCCGCATGCCAACCCGATGAGTAGAATAGCTTTGAGTACGACAGAGTATTCAGGAATTGCTACACCAACCTCGATAGCAGTCAGGATAGCAAGCCACAAGAAGATGTACATGTATTTCGGATGTTCTTTGTGTTCATTTTGAGCCATATTTATGTCCTCCTACAGTAGATAGATGAAAGTGAAAACCATAATCCAAATAAGGTCAACGAAGTGCCAATAGAGTCCGACGATTTCTACCTCATGATTGAACTCTGCAGTATAACGCCCGCACCACCCGTTTCTCAATATAACGATTAGGTAAATCACACCGCCTGTTACATGTAACCCATGGAAACCTGTGATTGCATAGAAAGTTGGTCCAAAGAGTTTTGAACCACTAATTGGATCGCCAGATAAACCATCCTTTGGAATGTCAATTAGTGTTAATCCTTCATGAATCAAATGGGACCATTCATACGCCTGCAGTCCAAGAAATATGATACCACCTAAAATTGTTAAACCCAGAAAATCACACATTCTTGCGACGTTACCTTTCTGGATAGATTCAAGTGCTTTAACCATTGTAACGCTACTGCAAATCAACAGGAACGTCATAAAAGCGGTCAGTTCAATACCAAGTATTTCGCTGGGTGGGACCCAACCGATTGCTCCTGCGCCGGCGCGGACAGCTGCATAAGCAGCCAGCAATGCCCCAAACGACATGGTGTCCCCGATGAGGAATATCCACATGCCGAGTTTGCCGAGGCTATCCGGTGTAAGCGAAGGTTCGTATACGTCTTCTGTATGTTCTAAAGTGGTAGCTTGTTCCACTATACTTCACTCCTTTTTTATTGAAATGCCAAGCACAGCAAATTTGTGCTTCATATTAGTATTTTATATTAATGCGTGCCAACTTCAATTCGTTTTTCTGCTATAGCTGCCATTTCGTTGTCAATCTCAAATCCGATAAAGTTTCGTCCCTCTTTTCGTGCTGCGACTCCAGTAGAACCCGAACCAGCGAAAGGGTCACATACGACAGAACCTTGAGCAGAGAAGATTCGGATGAGGTGTTGCAGCAAAGGCACGGGTTTGGCAGCGATATGCCCAAATTTCTCACGAGGTTTAGGTACGGGGATGACAGTGCCAGGGAATCGGTCTTTTTCAAGAACCGGTTCAGAAACATCAATGAGGCCCGTCTGGTGTTGTAGCCAATTGTCCACAAATGTTCCTTCCCGTGGTGCTTGTGCTAATATAATAACTTCCATCTGTGGCTTGAGTTGCGGGGTTTTCCTGCCGCCTAAAGCCCTGATTATCCTCTCTTTTTCATCTGTAGGCAGATTACGTTTTCGGACAAAATGGTCCTGTTTGAATGCTTTTGCTTGTCCTTCGTATCTCCATGCCAACAGATCACGAATTTCAAAACCAGCGTCCTCTATAGCGATAGTTGCTCTATGTGAAAGTCGTGGGTGCGAAAAACATAGCACAAACCCACCCGGTTTGATAATCCGTTTCCACTGTTCTGCAATCGGTTTTAGGAATCGGTATAGATTTTGTCCTTGGGCTTTGTCAAACTTCATCCCGACAGGTAACCCGCCGATAACGCCTTTTTTCTGTCTGGACCTTATTCGTTGTGTATCCCAACTGTCGTCCATCCCATCAAGAAAATAGGGGGGATCTGTCAGGATAAGAGACACGGTTTGCGGTGTGACTTTGGACATCCCTTTGCGGCAGTCAATACATTGTATCCAAGAGTCCTCACTTTTTTTCATCGCTGCCTCGTAGTGTATATATCCTTTTCTTTATGAAATGTCCTCTATACTTTCAGGTTCCTGTTTGCACGTTGGAATTGATAGAAAATGCTTCCTCCGATCACGCCAACAACCGTGAATGGCATCGCCATCATAAACAGGATACTCCAATTAAATCCCCTCGCGATCGGTTCATCAAGGTTCTTGCAATTAGGGCATGCGTCAACTACGATGGGAAAAAGCGAACCCACAAATCCAATCACCAGCACCCATAAGACAATTTGACGAAACATAAACACCTCCATTATGCGAAATATACCAGAAAATAAAGGACCGGCCACAGGGCAACCACATATATCCAATAGATCGTGCAGGTTTCAACCCCTGTATAACTGATAGACGAATACTTCCCTGCCATTGCTTTACCGATAACGATTATCAACCAAATTACTGCGCCCAACACATGCACTGCATGACATCCTATCAGCACATAAAAGATACCACCATATACACCCGATTGAAGGGTTAAACCTTTCTGAATCAGTTGTATCCATTCACTGCCTTGAATTATCAGAAATAGCAATCCCAACGCGCCTGTGAAAATCAGATAATCACGGAGGTCTTTGACACGATCATTTTGAACTGCACGCTGTGCCAGAAACATCGTATAACCACTTATGATGAGTAACACGGTATTGATGCCTGTTACCACGCGTGGGAGTTGGATGTTTGCATGTGACAACGGGGGCCACAGATCATTCCCCATACGAAATACCAGAAACGTCCCGATGAGACCAGCGAATAACATCGTCTCAGCCCCCAACAGGATTAAAATGCCTAATTTGGCATTGCTTAACGGACGATTCTCAGATAGTTCCAACTCACTATGTATCATTTTTCCGTATTCTTTTCCTCACAATCAAAGTAACAAGCTCGTATATTCCAGCACTAATTAGAAAAAAACCTATAACGCCAGCAACAATTGTTGTGATGATTTCCACAATTTTCTTAACGGGTGGTGACGCTTCAAACCCGTAAACTAAGCCCAACATAGTAAGGCTAAATAACCCAACAAACACAAAACACAATATAAGGAGGACTAAACGGTTTCGTAGGCGAATTTCCTGATCGTTCACTTGTTGTCTCTCCGATAAAAAACTATATCTTGTCAAGAGCCATTGTAATAAAGATCAGCGGCAAATACAGCAAAGATGCGTACAGGACATACCGTGCTGCTTTCACTGTTTGTGTTATTTGTAGATATAATCCACTTATGAGAAACATGCCACCGATGAGTATTGCAGCGAGAAAATAAAAACCGCCAGAAATGTTGAAGATCGTAGGCAGTAGACCGATTCCAAATAATGCAATGCAGTTAACCACGATCTGATGACGCGTACTCTTTCCATCTGGATGGATAACAGGCAATAGTCTTAAACTCGCCTTTGCGTAATCTTCACGATAGATATATGCTATTGCGAGAGAATGTGGCAGTTGCCATAGAAAAAGGATTGCGAATAACACCCATGCTGAAGCGGTAAGTGTGCCTTGTGCTGCAACCCAACCGACGACAGGCGGTAAAGCACCCGGAACAGCACCGACAAGTGTACACAATGATGTTTTTCGCTTCAGCGGTGTATACCCGAACAGATAACTCACGACGATTACAGAAATAGTGAAGCCACTAAGTGGGTTTACAAAAACTGTCAAGTATAGCATTCCACAACCCGTTAACACGGCACAGAAAAGCAGTGCATGCATGGGTTGTAGTCTACCTGCTGGTAGAGGTCTTTGCTGTGTGCGCTGCATCAGAGCGTCTATATCACGTTCCAGATATTGGTTTAGACCTAAGACACCAGCGGCAGTTAATCCTGAACCGATAAGTGTATTTAGAAACCCTATCCAATTCAAGGCACCATTAGTACCCAGATAATATCCAGCGGCAGTCGTAATTAATATCATTGCGACCAATCTCGGTTTCGTGAGTTGAATATAGTCGTCTATTGTTCTCACTAAAACTGTGGTTCTTGAAGAATGGGTTGCCACTTTACTACTCTCTGGCAATGTTACTGTTGTTGATCGCATGGTTTTATCTCATTCGGCAACCAGCACATTGCTGACTGATATTTCTATTGGAACAGACGTATCTGTGAACCGATAAATTTTCAATGTAATTACAAAACTACTTACCAACATAAGTGCACCAACTGCTACGTGGGAAGTCGTAATAATATGTGTTAGTAATGCTGATACTGTTTCACTTAAGGAAGTTAGTGTCGTAATATAAGCTCCTGTGCCAAGGATCAACTGCACTGCAAGTAATCCGAATAATATCAATGGTAATGTCTGACCAATTCCTTGTATTTCCTCACCACTGCTAAAAATACGTCTAAGCAACAGAAAAATGTGAAGTGTAACCAAGAACGCAAAAAGTAAATGCGCGTCTAATCTGTTTCCTGTATGTCGTAAAACTGCTCCGAAAATAAGTTGGACATATATCAGACACGTAGTAATCAGACTTAACCGTCGCAGTTTCTTTGCTGATACGTTATCAATTGCCTTTTCTGTTTGGTCTTGATTTTCAATCCAATCCCGTGAGGTGAACCAGCATATCCCACAAAGCAAAGCGAAGAAGGCTTGTGCTAAGCATGCATGTACTATCGCGTGAACTATCGCTAAATTATGACTAAACTTGGCAACCTCTGGGCCATCAAGAAGTACCCGTAATCCGCCAAGAGCACCCTGCACACAAACAGCAATGAAAGCCGTGAAACCAAGCCACTTTATCCATCCGCGTGAATCTTTGACCAATAACATGACAAACAGGGCAATCGTCAAAAGACCAACTAACGATCCCATCAAGCGATGACTGTGTTCATATAAGACACCACCTTCCATTTCGGATAACGGATATAGAAACATATTGTATCCGAAGGTTGTTGGCCAGTCTGGCACTGCTAATCCAGACTCAGTGCTTGTTACAATCCCTCCAACGACAATCAGTAAAAAAGTTGCCCCTGCGGTAAGATATGCTACTCTATATAGCCATGGACTATAGCTGCTTTGTTTCTTCATGTACTTTCCGCAGGAATTTTTCTACAGTGTATCTCATAAATGCGATTTTGTCTAAATTCAACGGATCGCGTGTTTAGTAAATCGGGGTTAGAAACCCCTCCTACCATTTATGAAATCGGTTGTTAATAGGTGCGGTTAGAAACCGCACCTACCGATGCATTTTACTTTTTCCAACTAATCTCCACCGCCTGCTGGTGCAGGTTCAGGTTGAGTTTGCGGAATCCAATCGGATTCTTCGCCGGGGACGCTGTATTCATAGGGTCCTCTATGCACAGTTGGAATTTGTTCAAAATTTCCGTGCGGCACAGGTGTCGGTGCCTCCCATTCCAATGTGGTAACATGCCACGGATTCTTTTCTGCCACCTTGCCTTTATAGATGCTCCAGAAGAAATTGAAGACAAGTATCAATTGTGCAAACCCCAATGTGAATGCACTCATTGTGATGAAGATGTTCATATCCGCGAACAGTGATTCTTGTGTAACCACATCACCAACTGTTTCTGCTAACGGGTTGGATATCCGTCTTCTATGTCCACCTACTCCGAGAATATGCATTGGGAAGAACGTGCAATTAAAGGCAATAAAGGTTATCCAAAAATGAATTTTGTTTAAAGCGTCATTCATATAACGTCCATACATTTTTGGGAACCAGAAGACGATGCCACCGAAAATTGCGAACAGACTTCCACCAAAGACGACATAGTGTATGTGTGCTACGATGTAGTATGTATCATGAATGAAGATGTCCACAGGTGTGTTCGCCATGTAGATTCCACTGAGTCCACCAATCACAAACATGGATACGAAAGCAATACCGTGCAGCATCGGTGTCGTAAATCGGATTGAACCTTTGAACATCGTTCCGAGCCAGTTAAATGTCTTAATGGCAGAAGGTACTGCAATGAGCATTGTTGTTGTCATGAAGAATGCCCCCATTCCTGGTTGCATGCCACTTTGGAACATGTGGTGTCCCCAGACAATCCAACCCAAGAAGGCGATTGCGATCATGGCATAGACCATAGAGTGATATCCGAATATCGGTTTCCGTGAATTAACAGCGATTAATTCGGAAGCAATACCCATACCGGGTAGAATGAGAATATATACCTCTGGGTGACCGAAGAACCAGAAGAGGTGTTGCCAGAGAAGCGGGTCACCACCACCTTCAGCCGTCGTCGTAAAGAAGGTAGTACCCGCGAGTCTATCAAAGATTAGCAGTGCTAAAGCAGAGGACAACACGGGGAAGGCAAGCAGTAACAGAATTGCAACGATGAATAGAGACCAGATGACTAAAGGCAGTCTAAAGAATGTCATCCCTGGGGCACGCATGTTGATAACTGTTGTTATGTAGTTAATAGAACCGACCAAGGAGGAAAACCCTTGTATAAGCAAGCTGATTGCCCACAAGTTTTGTCCCCATCCGACACCTGTCCATTGCGGGTCTGCTGAGAGCGGTGCATAACCTGTCCACCCTGATGCAGCATGTCCATCCGGCACGAAAAACCCGACTGCCATCACAATTGCTGCAAGTACCGCAAGCCAAAATGAAAGCATGTTCAGAACAGGGAATGCCATATCCCGCGTCCCGATCATCAGTGGAATTAGGAAGTTCCCGAATGCCCCCACTAATATTGGTACAACGACAAAGAATACCATGATTGTTGCATGCATTGTAAATAGCATGTTGTAGAACGCATCTGTCATGACTCCCGCAGGCATATTGACTTCCACCCACTCTTCTTTTTCGGAATCGAAGATACGTTCCCACCTCTTATCGGCACCAGTGACGACTTCACCGTCGTCCAGATACTGTTGCGATACACCGATGAAGGGTAATGGTTTTTCGGGATAGGCGAGTTTCCATCTAAAGAGGAGAGCAAGTCCACCGCCTACAAAAAGCATGATCAGTCCGTAGATCAAAAACTGCTTACCGATCATCTTGTGGTCAAGCGAGAAGATGTATTTGCTTATAAAACTCTCTTCATGGTGATGTGCGTGTGCATGTTGTCCATCATCGTCATGCTCATGTGTGTGTTGTTCGGCATCGTTGTCGTCATGTGCATGTTCGTGCTGATCATCATCGTTATTTTCATGTGATATATTTTCGTTTTCTTGCATCACTATTTTACTCCTTTCCGCGACCGGACAATTGCAAAACGTTGTTTATATAGGTCGCGTGGGTATGTCTTATTCGGGCCACTGTTCCTTAACCCAAGCATCATATTCATCTTGTGTTTTTACAATGAGATAACCACGCATTTCTGCGTGTCCAAACCCACAAAGTTCGGCACACGGAATTTCATACCGACCTGTTTCTTGTGCGTTAAACATGATGTTTTTAAGCACCCGATTTGGCAGTGCGTCCTGTTTCAATCGTAGATTCGGTATAAAAAAACTATGAATTACATCTATAGAAGTTAATTCAATTTGTATATCCTTATCTATTGGTACATACAATTCATTTTCCAATTCCAGATCGTCATCCGTACCGAATTCATTGTCTGGACCATGGTAGATCATATACCAGTTAAATTGTTCACCTCGGACCTGAACAACATAGTCTGGATTTTCAGGTGTTGCTTTCAGTTTGTTCCACTCTGGAAAACTGAGCATTGCCAGTCCAAACACAATTACCGTTGTAGCAGTTGTCCAAATGATTTCAAGTTTCGTACTCCCTTCAATGTACTCAGCACGGTGTCCTTCTCTATGCCGATACATAATTAGGAATACAATCAGTGTAGCAAACACCAGCACAAGAACCACTAATGTAATCCAATATATGAGTGTAAAGAGGGTATCTACATATTGCGGGTGCTTTGATATATTTTTTGGAAGCCAATGAAGCATTCATTCCTCCTTTTCCAAAATCGTAGACATAATTATTTTTTAGGCGTGCATTTTTAGTATGTTTTTGCAGTAGCAGTCAGCGTTGCGCCCAAGTAGGTCAAGATACTAAAAAGGGTTACAATCAATAAAGAAAAAGTCCATGCTGGCATGTCACCAATTGTCGTTGTCATGCCAAAATAGAGACTACGACGAAGTGCAGCGAGCCCGTAAGTTAAAGGATTTAGTTTCATGCTCCATGCTAACCAACCGGGGGCATCAGCACTTGGAAAAAACGCTCCTGATAGCAGCCAGATCGGTATGAGTATAAGGTTCATGATCGCATGAAAACCTTGTGTAGAGTCCATCCGCCAGGCGATCAGCAATCCAAGGTTTGTCAAACCAAACGCCAAAAGTGTCATCACCCCTAACGTTAAGACCAAGGATATAATCCCGAATCTAATTCCGATCAATGGCGCGAGGAACAACAGAAGCGCGCCTTGCAGTAGTGCTAAGATTGTGCCACCTAATGCTTGTCCAAGAACGATACCCCATCTTGCAACGGGGGCTACAAGTACTCCCTGCAGAAAACCTTCGCGCCGTTCATTCACAACAGAGATTGTAGCGAAAATGGCAGTAAATAGCAAGACTAAAACGACAATTCCGGGATAAAAGTATTCAATATATCCTGTTTGCTCTGATATACCCGCAGGCTTAAACGAGGCACTCAGACCACTACCGATGAGAATCCAAAACACAAATGGTTGCACAATCGCACTGAAAAGGCGACTTCGTTGTCGATAAAACCTGATGATTTCACGCCACCAAATTGTTGAGACAGGTAGCAGAACGTTGTTCAAACCGTTCTTCCTCTAAAGCATCTGTGAGTGGTGTATATTCATCGGGTTTACAAAACCTCTTACAAGAGTTATTACTCAAAAGGGTTGCCTGTTAACTTGATGAACACGTCCTCTAATGTCGGTTTTCCGAAACGAATCGCTTGAATTTCATCAGGAAATGCTGCGACAACATCTCTAACAAATTCATGTGCATTTTGGCATTCAATGCATAAACGATCCTCTATAAGAACCGGTGTAACATTGAACTTGTCAACAATTGCTGTGCTGAGTGTTTCGCTATTATCACTTTCTATCAGTACAACATCCCCACCAATTTGTGCCTTGAGTTCCTCAGGTGTTCCAAGAGCAACTAACCTACCAGAATCAAGGATACCAACACGTGTGCATTCATCTGCTTCATCCATCAGATGTGTTGTGAGTAGAATAAGGATGTCTTCGGTCTCTACAAGTAGTTTCAGATAGTCATTGAGTTGCCGCCGCACCCCTACATCCAACCCACTACTTGGTTCATCAAGCAGTAAAACAGAAGGTGAATGTAGCATTGCTTTGGCGATTTCTACGCGTCTTTGTAAGCCTCCAGATAACTTTTCAACAAGGTCATTCGCTCTATTTACGATACCAAACTTTTCAAGTAGTTCAGAAATTCGGTGACTCAGGTTTTTGCCGTTGAGTCCATAGAGATGTCCGTGATGTCGTAAATTTTCCCTAACAGTGAGTTTTATGTCAAGTGCAGGATGCTGAAAAACAACCCCCAATAATTTCCGTATCGCTTTTGTCTGTGTGCGTAGGTCAAATCCGAGAATGTTGACAGTGCCAGATGTAAGTGGCATCAACGTAGACAGAATTTTAAAAAGGGTTGTTTTTCCGCTTCCATTCGGTCCGAGCAAGCAAAAAATCTCACCTTGAAATACGGTCAAACTTAAGTTATCCAACGCACAACGTGTTCCGTAATGGTGCGTTAGGTTTTCGACCGTAATCGTGTTTTTACTCACTTGGACTCTTTGATTTTCAGTGTGAAGTCTTGCTTGAGTTCTCCCCCTGCTTCGACTTTAACAGCAACAGGTTCTTTGTTATTCGTGCCACACACTTCATGCCAATACCCTAACTTGTAGGTGCCTGGTGGAACATTTTCAAGCGTGAATTCACCTTTTTCGTTTGTCACAGCAAAGTAGGGGTGTGGCACATAAGCGATCCATGCCTTCATCCAGCCATGGATATCACATTTGACTTCAACCGGACCTTCCGGTGCTTTGGCGACACCTTCACGTGACAGTCGCATTTTTTTGCGGGTTTTTGGCTGCTGTTTGTTGACAGATGTATTGTTTTTCTTTGTCCCGAAGATATGTACATTGTGCGTTGCTTTATCACTATTCAAAACCGTCAATACTGCACCAACAGGAACAATCTGCACATGTGGATCAAATCGACAATCCTTTTGGTCAAGTTCCAGTTTTGCGTCCTTGTCAAAATCTTTACCTTTGGTAATATCCATCAGATAGACAATCGTATTTTTCAAGACGTTACCATCACCAACGACAAGTGATTCATCGAATTTAGGAACGGCATCACAAACTGCTTGGTCTTTATTGATTACAAGTTTTTTCTTTTCGGGTACTTCACCATCAAACTTTACAACGCCACTTATTTTTCCTCCGTTAGCAACGGAGCCTGCGGTATAGGCTTTTGGAAAAACAAGTTTATTCATATCTTCTTCTTCGTGATTGTCTGCTAATACAATTAGCGAGAAACCACATGCGATAAGAAGTGCAAGGTATGCAAACATTTTCGTTTTCATTTTTTTTCTCCTTTATGATTGTAGGTTTAGGGTATTACTGACCCTATTATTTTCATCGTTTGTATATCATTCTATTCTGTGTTTCTGCGTTGCACAAACCCTCGTAAACCGATTAGCAAACCTAAAGAGAGCAGTGCCACTATCGGTGGATAAATAAACCTTTTTACTGAGGGTACAGGCTCTAACACAAAAGAATACCAACTTGATATGACCCGTTTTGTTTCAACATCACCGTTTGCCCCATCCCATACAGAGAAGGCAATTGGTACAAATACACCCGGTTTCAACTGTAGGTCTTTATTATCACCAGTTTCCAAAGGACGTTTGACCCATAACCTATATTGTCCATTTGTATATTCACTGTCAGTTTGAATATCCGTTTGGACATCTTGAACCGTGGCATTATTGATGCCTTTTGCTGTAAGTTCCGTAATTTCCTGTGGGGCAGAAGCTTGCCATTGCCACAGATATACAGCTAGTTTTCCTCCCCAAAGGAAATAGGGTTTCGGTGATGTCGGACCTTTTGGGATTTTCACCGGAAACTGAATTGCCATTGCGTCTTCATAAGTCTTACCTGTATCTTCATTTTCTTCTTCTGAAGTATTATGCGTGCGGTCATCCCATATAAAGAGAAATGCAACCTCCGTGTCGTTATAAAACGATTTGACGCTAACCGAGTCAATTGTCGGGTTGAATTGTCTCGGTTCAACGATAATCTGCCCAACAAGCGGAAAGTAGCTTTCTTTGAGTGTATCCCATGCGGCATCATCCATCGGAGGCAATTCACCTTCTACATATTGTGATCGGAGTGCGTTCTTACCGATTGCTGCTTCGGGACGTTTTTCTGGTGATAGAGATTTTACATAGTTCGCAAGATGCCAACTTTTTTCATAAAACGTCTTCATTGATTCTTCATAAAACTTTCTTTGTTCTTCGTCTCCTTCACCTGCATTTATAAGATCTAAGATCTCAAATGCGTTCGCCATTTTATCTTCAAGTTGTGTATATTCTTCTTCCTCAGCCGCTGTCATTTCACCTTTATTGTCCAATTGGGTATAACGTTTGGCTTCCTCAATAGATAATCCGAAAGCGGGGTCTTCAAACATAGGCATTGCGGAGCCGGCAATCCCACCGACGAACCGCTTGTAAATATCGTCAATATCGTTACCACCTCTGTAATTCCAATTTTGGTGAAGATTTGCTGGCCAACTCTTATAGTCCCACTCATCTGTCAACGTGGGTGCGGATGTGCCATCGCCACGTCCTACATCTCCGTGGCATTCATAGCATGCAAATTGTGTATAAAGTTCTTTGCCAATTTCTATACTCTCTTTAGAGTAGGGAATTTTACCTTTCAAACTAATTTCTTTAGGTGGTGTTTCACTTTCCTTAAAACCTTCATAGAAGGTCTTAATATATGCCACAACTTGCCAACGTTCCTTCGCGTCCAAAGCAGTCTCCCATTCAGGCATAGAAGTACCAGGCATACCTTCTGTAATAATATCAAACATATCTTGATCGGTTGGCAGCTGACCACTTTCCGTTGAACGTATCTTGTATAGTCCACGTGTGAAATCTCTGGGTTGTGGTAATAGGTTTTCTGCAGCACTACCGTCACCGCGCCCTTCGGTGCCGTGGCAATGTGCGCAACTTTTTTCGTAGACCTCTTTTCCCGCTGCGACCTTTTGTGCTTCTTCAGCATCATCTGCAGTGTCCTGCGCAAAGATAAAGGGGACAACAGAAAACATGCCTAATATTACAAGTAAGAGGGTATAATTTCTTATTTTCATTTTTAGTGTCCCTCCCCGAAGGTGCGCGGTTTATAACCGGTGTAGTCGGATAGGAACAGAATAACTTCCCAAATTTCGTCTTGTGTGAGATAATCTTCCCAAATAGGCATAGCAGAATTCCAAGGGGTACCAGATGCAGGCATTCCAGGCCCACCTTTGCTAATTCGCCAGAAAAAGAATGATTCTGAGAAATTAGGAAGAACGCCCGGGTCTTGAAAATTCGCTGGTAACGGATTCAACGCATCTGCAAAATGTCCCTTACCGTCAAGATGGTCCCCATGACAATAAAAACAGTTCTGATAATAGACGGTTCTGCCGTTCTCTATATGGGACTTATACGCCTCAGGATTATCCTTTTCATAATGGCGAAAAGGGTTTTCCGCCTTATCCATTGTCCCAAGAACTATATCTTTGTACATCAAATTGTCTGGCGGTGTTGGATGTACTGTTCGAGGGTCCCCAGGGGGGTTCGCCTTTTTGGCTATATTCGTATAGGTAAAACCACACATAAGAAGCGGAATCAACACTGCAAAAACAAGTCTGCGGGTACTACGATTCTCATCAACGAGCGTCTCGTGAATAGGACGTAGAAACTCCCGAAACCTTGTGTCTTCCACAGAGATATGTACCAGAATTGCGATGAAGACCAATGCCATATACATCAATATCACGCTGTTTGGTATCGGTTTTGAGATAACCCCACCGATGAAAAATCGCAAGAATACCCAACATAGAATGAATATTACAAAACATATTGTGAAAAGTGATGGCTTTTTCATGGTTGACCTCTATTTGTGCATTGTCTAACTAAAACCGCTGCTATGTGTTATTCCGTGGCTTCTTCCTGTGTATCGCTTGTTGCTTCATCTGATCCTTCTTCTGCTGTTGCCCCTGTCAATGTGCTTAGGTAAGCAAGCAGATCCGCCATTTCCCGAAAACTCAAAAGATCCGGGAAGTTAGCTGGCATTGGGGATTTAACCTTCAATCTTTTGCCAGAAGCGGAGGCAACGACAAAATTACTGTCGTCAAAATCAAACGGATCAAAAGTTTCTTCTTTTCCATCAACGATTAGAACGATCTCAAAGTCGTCCCTTGACACCAATTCACCTACAATTTGATTTCCATCATAATCGGGGAGTGTCATCTGTTTTTTCATATCTGTTTTTGAGAATGTTTGCGTTTCATCGCCGACCTTTAGTGTTACTGTCGTATCGCTTTCCTCAACGATTTCTCCGCTTACGGGGGTGTCAGAGTCAATTGGTGTTATCGTTAACGTCAAATATCCTCTGCCTTTAAGGTCAGTCAGGTCTTCAATCGGCTCATCATCAAGATCACTCAAAAGGATAGTGTGTTCAGTTTCTGTTCCGTCATCTGCTTTTGTCCGGACAACGATTTTTTCTGTATCCTGCGAGACAAGCGTGCCTTGATAAGTTACACCTTGTGCAATGACAGTAACAGACCCATAACCACTTACTATTATTGCATCGGGGAGTAAAATAGACTCCTCAATATACCGAGGTTCGTTAAATGCAGCGATCTCCGTGAGTTTTGGTGCGGTAACAACTTCAAAATCTTCATTAACTTCTCCAGCCTTTGGGTTTTCAAGTCCTTGGATTTCATGGCAGGAGATACATGCTGCGTCAATAAATACCCTTTTTCCTTCTTCAGGGTCCCCGGTTAGTAATGGTGGGAGTGCTTCCGCAGTAGTTCCTACTTCTGCCCTATCAATAGGTTCATCAAACGGTGTTGGGTCAGCTTCGCCGCCTTGGCTTTGTAGGAATGCAATAACCGCTGCAATTTCTACCTTTGTGAGTGCTATCGGATTCTTCCATACTTCAGGCATGATTTTGCCGTATCCTGGTACTAAATACTTACCCGGTTCATATAGCGATTCAATGAGATATGTTCTTGCATCTTTACCGGGTTCTCTATTTGCAGCATTGTTTCCAATGTCAGTTAGGTCGGGACATCTGCCTTTTGGTGCAGAGGTGTCTAAAGTGTGACATGCACTACATTGACCTTTGCTTTTAAAGATAGCTTCACCGAACTCTATCACTGCCTCTGGATCATCCCAATCTAATTCTGTCAACGTAGCGGTAACTGTTGATGTGTCTGGCACCCACGCTGCGATTAACGCAAAGAACCAGATTATTGCCAATACATAAGTCATCAGTTTCACGAGTATTCCCCATACAACCATATTTAACAAGGCTGCAATTAGGAACCAGACTGACCACGGCAATAGGTTCTCAGAAGCAATGGGAAAAGCCGGAGCTTTCGCAATAAAAGCAATAAAACTCACCAGCAATAACAAAAGACCTGTGATTTTTATGAGTGGGTTTTTCAATGATTTTGTTTTTTCCATCAGTCGTTTCCTTCTGCAAGTGTTTCTGTTTCCATTGTAGGAACTGCTTTTTGCTTTTTCTTTTCACCCCACAAACCGAGCCAGAAGATAAATCCGACAAGTGCAAAGAAGATCACCATAATAATTGAAACCATGTTCACGGCACTGCTCAGTGAGGGTGTATACGCATCAACAGAGGTGTCTTTCATGACACCGAATATATGCCATCCCTCCCGAAGTCCGGAACGTGCATATCCCATCAACCCCATAAGAGAGGTGAAAGTAATCGCAAGAAGTATCAAAACATACTGTGACCTGTCTGTCATTCCACCCCATTTGATAGTGCCAGATGTCGTGGCTTTTCGATACATGAAGATATCTATGATTGTTACGACAACCATAACAGCGAGCGCGACCAGCACCTGCCATGGTGTTAAGACATTGACGCGAACATCACTTTCAACTGCAAATCCGACAATGCCGATGACAACAATGACAACTACACCTAAAAAGAAGATTGATGAAATAACAATATTTCCAAGGTTTTTCCAATTCGCTGTTGGGTGTTTCCCTGAACGTCTATAAAACAGAAAACTCAAAAAGGTTGTCAAGATAACGATATTAACCACTGTATTTTTAGCGGTCATGAGTCCAAACCAACCGAGATGTGGATGGTTTGAACCTCCCATTGCGCTCTGCTCTGAAGCAGTAGAGATACTGGAAAGTGTACGTGGTGTCATCCAGATACCGACACAGATCACGATAATTGCAATCATGATGGGACGATAGCGTGCATATTTCTCTGCTCCCTCAATACGTCCCATTCCTGACCATAGGTAGTAGTTTGCACCGATAAATAGAATACCAATCATCACTGCTTGTATAATAAACAACCAAGAGAACAGTGCCCCCATCATATTCACACCCATGGTGTTGTTGAACATATAGATTTCTCTACCTAACCAATAACCAGCGAATGGGAGTGGTATCAGACCACACAAGGCGATAAAGTTACCGTTGTATCCCATCCAGTCGTAATGCGCTTTTTCCTCTTTCGTTTTCGCCACAAGGAAACGAAATGCTGCGTAAGCTGCGACTATTGAGCCGCCAAAGGCGATGTTACCGATGAGCCGGTGGATATTGACAGGCATCCACGTGAAATTGTTGACTGCGTCCCAAACCGTACCCAAAAACTCACCAGTCGTTTCGTTATGTAAATTAGTGACAGTGGCATCTGTTACATCTTTTAGGACTTCAGCACGGGTTAACTCTGGATTCTGCGATAGTGTATATTCTAACCATCCCTCTTTTGCCTTTTCTGACAACTTTCCGTATTGCGTTGCGGGACTTGTCTGATAGGTCAGCCATGTGTTTGAAACAAACATAATCGCTGTGCCCCATACATTCAACAATACTCCCAAGAAGAGATGCCACCCTTTATGACGACCCTGCATCTTATCCCAGCCATAAGAATAGAGATACAACGTGAATGTTTCTCCGAAGAACAGCACAACGTAGAATATCATTGTCGGACCGAATATCCCGCTTAACTTACTCATGACCTTTGGGTAGCACCATAACAGAATAAAGACGAGAACGCCACCCAGCAGTGCTGTCGTAGAAAATGCCCCCATACAGAGTTTGATAAACTCTTGTGCCATTCGGTCATACCGTTCCTCCTTGGTTTTCCAGCCAATGAATTCAATGATCACAGCGAACATTGGCACGCCTAAAATAAACGCACCGAACAATAGGTGCAATTGTGCAGCTATCCATGCAGCATTTCTACTGCCAATCATTGGGAACGGACGGTATTCCGCGTCTGTCATATCCTGTGCAAATGCAGGAACGATTGAAAACAGAACGAATCCAAGCAACACAAAACCAATTATGAGGAATATTCGCTTTTTCGTCTGTGATGAGCAACGACACATTTTGGGGTTTCTCTCAAATGTTGTTTTTTCAACTTGAAATCAACGGTTTGTATGCCAAGTTGCGTGAATGCAAACCTGACATACAACACATTATTGGTGATACTACTATTTTGCCTTAGGTTTCTTGAAATCGGTGCTTTTGAAGTCTACAGAGACATCACCATCCGCAGGAACAGTAATGGTTTTGTTCGCTGAACCGAGTGTTTCATGCCATGCAATCACACGCGCTCTGCCTTCTGGCACCTCTTTTATGGTAAATTTCCCGGTATCGGACGATTTTTCATAGTCATCTGGATGAATCCATTTATCCTCTTTATCCTTTTGTCCCGTCACTGTAAAAAAGTTGCTATTCACAGCAACGATATAGCCGCTCATCCAAGCGTGAATATCGCATGTCAGCTTGATAGCTTCTGCTTTGGTGATCTTATATTTGTATGTATCACCTTTTTTCGGGATCTGGATATTTGGAGCTTCATTTTGCAGTGCATGTGAGTGTACATTGTGTGCAACAGGATCAGCAGATGTAATCGTTACGGTAGCACCTACGGGAACAGCGAGCACATGTGGCAAATAACGACAGTCTTTTTGGTCAACAACAGGTGCTTTCTCTGGCATCTTTAGTTTCTGGGCACCACGAAGCCGTAAAGAAATAACAACATTTTGGATGCCTTTTCCTTTTGACACAACGAGTGTCTCAGATTTTGCACCTTTTGTGGTTGTAATGCAGTGTTGTTCCTGTGTGTTAATGGTCAAAACCTTCCGTTCAGGGACATCCCCTTCATAAGTTACCGTGCCAGTGACATTTCCAGCAAGTGCAACACCCGCGATTGTACTACAGATGAGTACCACTATAATCGTCTTGAGATTTTTCATGGTTTTTCTCCTTATATAATTCTTTTTATCTATATTAACACCTTAAGTTTTGAAAAGGCAAACTGTTAAAAACAAACATCACGGATATCCGTGTGTACTAAGGGGTGAACATGTTTTTTATGTACTTAAGTAGTTCTTTCTGTTCGTCATCGCTGAGATAATAATGAAACGCAGGCATATCGTCTTTACCATCTCGGATGCTTTCAAGTAGGCGTGAATCGTCATGCATCGTCCACAAATCACTATCTGTCAGGTCAGCAGGTTTTAATTTCTTAAAACGACCTATCCGCCCATCCCCCTCACCGCTGTAACCGTGGCATCCAGAGCAGTATCGTTTATAGTTATATTCAACTTCTGTTTGATGCTTTGTGCTTGGGTCAATCTGATTACCTAACCAGATGAACCCGTTTAACCACACAAAGATCATCACAACGACAATCAGTAGATGTTTCATATAGGACAGAAACTCCCCGTGTAGGGACGAATTCAATCCGCACCTACTGCACTAACGTCCCAACGATAATAGATAGTCACGAACCAACCGAATCTGTTTTTCTGCATCTCCATCGGCATAGTCCCCATAAGGCGTATGTTGTCCATCCACAGAAAGAGGCCACGCTTGTGGCATTGCAGTGCCGCGTTGGAACCGCTGGGGATCTTTCATCCAGTCAATCAACCAATCTGGTTTGAGTCTACCATTGGCCAAGGATAGGTCGGGTCTTCCCGCTTTGTCACTACCAGCCGGAATGGTTTCACCTACTGATGGATGACATGAGTCGCATTTCAGATCGTCAAATATCTGTTTTCCAACGCGTAATTCAGCAGAAGTTGACTCTGGCGGGGCAAGTGTTTCGTAGGGGAACGGTTCATCATCTAAGGCATAGAAGTATTTGACAAGGGTCGTTGCCTCTTCATCTGACATATCAAATGTCGGCATACGCACCTTGAGACCGTAACGTATCTCTTTGGAAGGATCTTTGAGGAAATTAAACAACCAATCGGGATAGACTCGCGCGCCTTCCGCCTGCAATGGAGGTGGTGACAACTGCTTGCCAGTAATCTCATCATAACCTTCATGTGCTATGATAACATCACTATATTCTCCACCTTCACCTTCAATCACGTGGCATCCTGTGCAGTTATATTTCTTGACGACTCGTCTACCAGCATCAATTTGTTTCTGTTTCTCAACCCGATCCAGCTCAACTGCATGATCAAAGGTATAACTGAGTGGGTAAGCGTCCGGTTGAAAACTCTTCAATAGAACAGCGAGTGCTTTGGCATCCTCGTTGTTATCCTTGAGATTATTGAAAACAGGCATACGAGAAACTATCCGTCGCGTTTGGTAACGACGCGGGTTAGTGATTTTCCCTATCGTCCACGCATGCCACGAATGATGGTCTATATCTACAGCATCGCCATAGTCAAGTTCCGATGCCAATTTCGCACCAAATTCACCGAGATCCGCACCCACTTTCGATTCATTTTCAAACCCAGGTATGTCATGACAACCGAAACATCCGTAAGTCCTGACAAGTTTTTCCCCTTCCTTAACGTCAATCTCACCTACGGATTCGGTGACAGGTGTAGTGGTCGGTTTTTGCAAACTCATGAGATACGCGACGACGTTATTTAACTCCGTTTGGCTTAACCGCAAACTTGGCATTGAAGTATTAGGATCGTAGGCTTTAGGGTCTTCAATCCAATTGCGGAGGTAGCTCGGTTTAACTTTTGCCCCAACATTATCCAGTGCGGGTGCGAAATCGCTACCTAAATCCCCGACAGCATGACAGGAAAGACACCCAACGGTTTTCACCGTCTCTTCACCTGCTTTAATCGCGCTATCAGATTTAGAGTAGGCGGTCTGTGAATCATCTAACGTTTGATCTGTCATTGTTGCCAAATAGGCTGCGATAGATTTTACTTCATCAACAACCCGTAAAACGTCATCTTTGGCATAAGGAAAATCTGTACCGTCATCTGTCCTCACAGTGTAATTGGTGGCAGTTTCAGTAACAACCCCCGTACGCTGTCCACCATTCTTTAAGTAGACAATTTGACTCATGCCTTCCACGGGAAAGAAATTCGGCATTGTGGTATTCGGGAGGTATGCTTCGGGATCCTTTATCCAACCTTCAAGCCATGCAATATCCTGCACTTTGCCTCCGATCTTATCAAGTGCGGGCCCAACCTTTGCGATATTATCTAGTGCACTGTAACCCTCTACCGCATGACACCCATGGCATCCGAGGTCTTCAAAAAGTGCCAACCCCTTTGTAAGATGCGGAGCATAGTCTATCGGCGCGTTTGTTTCGGGGTCTACACCGAAGTCTAACTTCATCACGCCATCGTGACAACGGCGACAATTAGACTCCATATATCCCTTTTCCTCTTCGGATGTTCTTTCTGTGGCATTGCCATTTTCGTCTTTGACTTTTTCCATCCCGAGTACAGGTGTCAACCAGAATTCGGCATGTGTTAACGCGTGGGCAGATTTTGCTGTCAGCCCGCGTCCTTGTCCGCCGTGGCAAGGTGTACATCCGAATTTTTCAAGTGGGTGCTTAGCAAGGAGAACATCGCGATGCGGGTGAGTCCGTAAGGCACGATGATAATCTGTTTCATAAGAAATCTCTACCTCACCAAAAACATCAGGATCCATAAAGGTAAGCAGCCCCTCTTCCGAGAGTTCATACTCCTCCGCTTCTACATCAAATCCATCAATATAGATTGTCTCACTGCCGGGTCTAACCCTTGGATGTTTGAGCTGATATTTTACGAGCTCTACACCATCACCTTCTATTTCAAAAGTCTCTTGTGCGTTACTATCGTAACCGCTCTTGTCAACTGCAAAATGGCAGGTTTCACACCTATCCGCCTTATAACTAAAGTCTTCCAGATAGTGTTGAACGATTGTCCGAGTTTCTCTAAATGGGTTTTCTAATAGGCTGCCGAGGAAAGTTCGTTTGATACCGCCAACATCTGCCAATTTCTCTTTGATACGATCCACAGCAGCATATTCAACTTTCACCGCTTCCAGGGCAGCGAGTGATTGTTGTGCCGCAGAAATTCCTTCAGCAATAGACGTATCATTTGGCTTATATTTTTGTGCTATGAGATAGGTGGAAAGTGCATTTTCGGGGTCGTTATTTGTTTGGTAAAAACTGGCAAGTGTCTTATTTACATCAGCATATTCGTCTTGCGCTTCTATGATCTTATCTGTGAGTTCCCCTTCTATTCGCTGTTCGTAGTCATCTAACTTCTCTTTCCATTTTAGTACTTCTTCAGTCTCTTTTCCCTTCGCTTCGTGAAGACTATGCTGATATTTATAATTTATTGCATCAGCTTTACTTTGCTCAAACTTGCGTTTTTGCATTGCCTCATCTAAAGCAACTTTTTTTATATTTACCTCTTTCTCCAATTTACTCAACGCTTTCCTATCAATCTCAGGTTCGGATGGTTTATCAGGTAAGTTTTTCTCTGCGATTTCTAATTCTGACTTCGTTTTTTCATATTCATATTGATAAAACTTCTGTTGCAGCTCTTTCCAAGGGCGGCGCGTGATCATTTCATCCCAAAATCCCCATATTGTCACCAACCCTAAAAGGGCAGACAATATAAAGAACAAAGCAGCATAGGATTTATTTTCAACGGGCATCTCTTTTTTGCTCTTCACGAAATGTAAAACCTCCAAATCAATCGAAATATTTAGAACAAAGTTGGGTACAAGTTGTAAGCATTAGATGTTTAACCATGGTGATTCTAAAATATATTTCACATTCAACCCAAGCCGTAAAATCATTTTTATCGGAAGTGCAAGCATTGTTAAAAACAGAAATGAGACGATAATGTACCTAATCAACCCAAGTTCTTGTAGAAAACGACTACTTTTAGATTTCCAAAAATAGTAAATTGGTCCAAGCGTGTAATACCCAGCGATAACAGCAAATCCGAAGAAAATCGCTGTTGTTTCACCTCGAATCCCAAACAAACTTGAAAGGTTCACGTTTGTCAACGGCACAACTTTGTGCGGGTCCCAATACTGCCACGGCATAAAGATGTTCCACCCAGGTCCTCTTAAGAATGTCCCAACAATCATTAAGACAATCCACAGTATCAGAAATCCGAAGCAGAACACAGCAAGCGCGAAAGGACGTTCCTTGATCGTATAATACCCTTTCCCTTTTGGGTTGATGTCGATATATGGAATAGCGATAAGACCTACAATAATGAGCCCTGGCAACACTACACCCGCAATCCAAGGGTCAAAATAGACCAACATCTCTTGGAGCGCAAGGAAGTACCACGGAGCTTTAGACGGATTCGGTGTTTTTGCGGGGTCACTCGGTTCTTCAAGCGGGGCATCAATCATAATTGACCACACACCCAGCACCAACATTATAATAATGGCACAGATAAACTCATTACGACAGAGATAAGGCCACACGTAAACCTTGTCATTTAATGCCGCATCGGATGGAACACCTGTGCGGTCTGTTCGCCGCGCTTGCCTGTATGATAACCATAGAAAGAATGGAATCAAAAACAGAATTGCCAAAATCGGCACATTATCAGGTTTCGTTATTAGTGCTAAAAAATGCTCCATATCTAACTTCTATCTCCTTCAAAACGAGAAAATATCGTAACCATCGCAAAATATCTTACAAGGTATATCCGCTAAAATGTGTTTCGTGGAATGAAATATAAAACGTCATAGAGGTCCGGATATTCCACCATCTTTACGCACACGCCAGAAATGCAACGCCATCAACACACTTGCCACCAGTGGAACTGCAACGCAATGCAAAATATAGAACCGTAACAACGTAGACGGCCCAACAATCGTCCCTGCAAGCAACGCGAACCGTACATCATTCGCTTGCGTAATGTCAGACGGCGCAAAGGGACCTTCATGTCCTAAAACAGGGGTGGCACGTGCCATATTCGTTCCAACTGTAACTGCCCAATATGCAAGTTGATCCCACGGTAACAGATAACCTGTGAAACTCAAGAAGAATGTGATGAGCAATAAAATTACACCAACTGCCCAATTGAACTCACGCGGTTTCTTATACGAACCTGTTAAGAACACCCTAAACATGTGAAGCATCACAGATATAACCATACCGTGCGCTGCCCAACGATGCATGTTCCGTAATAGCATACCGAAGGGAATATCAAATTCAAGAGCTTGTATATCAGCGAAGGCATATTCGGCTGTCGGACGGTAGTAAAACATCAACAGAACACCTGTGACTGCTGTCACAAGAAACATTAAGAAGGTGATACCACCCATACACCATGTGAATCGGAAGTTTAAGGCGTGGCGAGAAATGCGAGGCGGATGCAAATGCAACCATACGTTTTGCAGTACCTGCAGTGTGTAACGGCGACCCGTTTTTTCGTAACCGTGTCGGAAAATAGATTTCCAAATATCGGAATTCGTTATCTTTTCTTTTAGTCCTTTTCGTTCTTCGTTCATTATTTCCTTTTTCTGTCTGATGATGCCCGAAATCACCTCAGACGCAAATGGTACCCCCTTAGGTTAAACTTTCAAAGATGCACCAGGGTCTCCCCATTGACCTTTTTCACCCAAAAACTTGACAGATTTGTCAATTTGAAGTTGCCCATCTTCTGCTAAAGTAATTTTTACCCGTTCAAGTGGTCTCGGTGCAGGCCCTTCGTAGTTGATCCCATCTCGGTCAAAACCGCTACCGTGGCACGGACATTTGAATTTATTTTCGGAAGAGAGCCAACGCGGTGTACATCCCAAGTGTGTGCATGTTGTCAGGAGCGCGTAAAACTCTCCATCCTGACGACGAACAATCCATACACCAAAAGGTTCTTTTTTGTATTTTTCGCTAACACTTCCCGGAGGATATTCAGCAGGAAAACCCGCTTTAAAAACCGACGAAGGTTCATACAGAACGCGCGGATATAGATAACGCACTAAACCCGGACCGAAACACAATCCGAGTGCTGCAGTGAAACTTCCCCAACCGAGTGATGTAAAAAATGTACGTCGATTCAATACTCATGCCCCCTAATTTTCATTTACCAATGCTAAACTTGTAAAAGTATATCACAATATGCATTTCTTTGCACGAATTTTGGCAACTTAAAATTACTAAAACACGGATATCCGTGAATTTGGCAGGACGTTTTTCTTAACGAATTATCTTCACATTGATGACAGGACTATCTTGTATAAAGGGTTTACCGTTGATGACCGCAGTAGCACGGAATCGCATTTGATACGTTTTCGCTTCAAGCGTATCAAGTGCTTCAAGCTTAACCTCAATTTCGCTCTCGTTGATAGGAATCGTCGCATCAGGTATCGTAATACCCTCTGGCACCGTTATCGGTGTAATGGTCACAATATCCGTAAAACTCCCCTTTCGGACAATACTTATCGTAAGTTTAGCAGTCTTCTTAATCGGTTCACTTTGTTTCGCTGCTTCTGTTTCTGATCCTGTGCTTTCTGTTGGACTGAGGGCCGATACAGCGACAGTTTCACCAGCACCAGCAGCCGCTGCAGGTGCTGTTTCACTTGCTGTTTTCGGGAAAACTATGCTAAACCGCAACGGTTCAATCGTAACAATATAAGGTGCTTCAACAACTGTAAGAGGAATTACTGGGGATACTTCTGTATAGGTTTCACGATTGACATTTGCAGTACCACTTACCGAAATATAACTGGTTCCAGGTGTGGGAACAACAGAAAACTGTTCGCGCCGCTCAACAGTTCCCGCACGCAATGAAACCACAGCACTATTTTGCCCCGCAGGAATTGTGGCTTTTCCACCAGAAATACGTCCCGGAACTCCTTGAACTGAAAGATTGATGGGACCATTAAATCTTGCTTTACGATCTGCAATTACGTGAAAACTCGTGGACTTGTTGTGGACCACACTCACGCTAACATCCGCGAAGGCAAGTGTGAACGGCGGTGCTTCCATGATAGTGAGAAATATTTCTTGTGGAGATGCTGTCGCCTCTATCCGATTGCCTCCGATAGCACCTACGCCAACGATGGAAAATGTGTGAAGACCGAGTGGAGCATCTGTCGGCGCAGTTATTGCCAATAATGCTTGATTTTGACCTGCAAAAAGAATTGTTGGACTTACCACAAAACCCTTAGGCAGATCAGGAGAATAGAAACGAAGTGCACCATTAAACCCATCTAACCGCGCGACTGAGACTGTCGTCATGAACGTACCACCTTGACCGACACGCACATTATCAGTACCAGCATTCAAACGAAAATCCGGTTTCAAGGGACGGATGGTTAGTCTGTAAGGATAATTTCCACCACCAGCACTGTTTAGGTCACGCACGGAGATGCCGTAATTACCCGCTTCAGGAAAGGCAAATCCAATACGCGCATCAACACCACTGGCATCGTCATTGACTCGTAAGACCTGTTCCTCAACACTACCTTCTGCAGCTCCTTTTTTATGTGAGTAAATTGTCAACAATGGATCCAACTCCGATCGAAACTCACGCGCTTTCACTTCAAAAATAAAACTTGCACCTTTAGCAACCGTAATTGAATACCTATCTACATCACCCGCTTTCTCAATCCTACCATTTACTGTGATCGGCGTGCCGATTTTGTTTTCTTGGTTTAGACCATTGTTCGGTTCTTTTTCAACCGTCTCGTTAAACTCACCGATGGCAAATGGATAAGGATTTGTTTCCAGACCGTTCGGTGTGTTGACTCGCAATTCTTGAATCCCAAGTGTCGCATCAGGTGAAATATCAAGTTGTATTGCATTCACCGAACCTAAATTTGCACCAGCGACATTAACACTGTTCGCAGCACCCCGTTTTCCACCGAGTGGAAACACACTCTGAAGATACGGCAATTCTCCAATATTCAACCGATAACGGTGATTGCCACTGCCTTGAAAACGCACATCGCGCAGGTGAAGTGAATGCTCCCCTGCCTGTTGCGTTGTCCAGTCAATGAATGAGTCCAGACCGTTTCCATCCAGACTTTTTGCTACCTCTTTGCCACTTGGATCATATAAAACAAGGTGAGAATCTAAAGCAGACCCCATACGTTGTGCGCTGATGTCGCAAATAAGACGCGCGCCCTTTTTCAATGTAAAACGGAATATATCCACATCCTCAATTGACGTAACCGCACCATTAACAGTGGCAGGCAATTCAATAAGATTAGCCTCAGCAATTGTGGAATTGGGTTCTTTCTCGTTTATTTCAGGCAGGTCACCAACGATAAAGTTTTGTGGGTTGGAAACACCGTTGGGAGTAATAAGGCGGATTTGATGAGTACCCAATGACGCATCAGGGGCAATTTCAAAGGAAAGTACTAAGCGCGGATCGTTTGGAATGTTTGCAGAGATACCTGAACCGTTAAAACGAACGGTCGCTACTGGCGACTTTTGTTTTATTGCCGCTTTAATACCTTGTTTATTAAACCATATCTTCGCGTTTTCGTTGATGTTTTTTCCAGCTAATATCACTTCAATGGTTTGCCCGCGTTGTGCTGCACGTGGAGATATACTCGTCAGTTGTGGTGCAACTTGGGCATGTGCTATGCCGACAACTAAAAAGAGAGTTAACACTATCTGTATAAAAAAATGTTTTGATCGTTTCTTCATAATATTCGCTTGCTTACATAATAACATCTCAAGCATATAAATTACCTCTCTACAGGTGCAGCCGTTTGCTGCGTTAAATTATTACCGGAGCTAATCCCTCAGAAAAAATCCAGCTTCACTAAATCTTGGTTTAATGACCCACTCACCCGATTTGTCAATATAACCACACTTTCCATCTATAGTAACCGCCGCAAGTCCTTCAGAAAAACGCTGAGCTTTGTCAAATCGTGGTTCAATGATAAGGGATCCGGTTTTATCTGCATATCCATATCTCTGATCGATTCTAACACCGATCAATCCTTCAGAGAAGTAAGGATAACTACTGACTCTAAACGCTAATTCAAGAACCACCTGACCAGTTTTATCAATAAACACATGCTCCCCATCTTTTGTCTTAACATAGGCATAACCTTCAGAGAAAGCAGATGTGTCTGCAAAGTGAGTGGGAATGACCTCCGCTCCCGTAATATCAATATACCCTTCATTGAATTCCTCTCCTTCCAGCCAAACTATCGCCAATCCCTCAGAAAAGGGGAAACAGCATAAATAAGATGGAATCAATACCCACTCACCATCGGCGTTAATATAACCTTCCGTTGTTTCTGTTAAGACATGGGCAAGTCCATCGGAGAAGTAATCAGCATATTTAAACGTCGGCGGTATCACCACAGTGCCTGCTCTATCAATGTAACCGTATTTGCCATCTATTGAAACAACGGAAAATCCTTCACTGAAATCATCTACATATTCAAATTGGAGAGGAATGACAAAATCCCCACGCTTGTCAATGAACCCACATTTTCCATCGATTTCTACGGCAGCTAAACCTTCAGTATAATAGCCAGGAGTATCGAACCGTGGAGGTATAACAAAACTCCCACTTTTGTCAATGTAACCGTATTTTGACATTTTCAAAAAACTTTTGCTTCTTATTTCCAACTCAACGCGATTAGCAATAATATAAAACCTGCACTTGAACTACAATCGTCCAAGCACAGGTTTCGGTATCAAAACTGAATTAGAATATCCCTGTAATCACTTCACCTTTTACCAATTCACGTGGTTGATCTAAATGATTCATCACAATCGTGTGCGGATCAATACCAAGTGTATGGTAAATCGTGGCGAGGATATCGCGCGGATGGACAGGTTTTTCAAGCGGTGTTGAACCTGTAGCGTCAGATTTACCGTAAACCTGACCACCTTGTACACCAGCACCAGCAATCAAACCTGTATAGCAATACGGCCAATGGTCACGCCCATCAGGGGCATTGCCATTACCGGATGTGCTAACACCCATTCGTGGTGAACGACCAAATTCTCCGATAGCAAGCACAAGCGTGCTCTCCAACATGCCCTTCTGATCCAAATCTTCAAGCAGTGAAGAAACCGCACTATCTAACTTCGGACAGTGTAGGTTTTTCAGTGGACCGAAGTTGGCTGCGTGTGTATCAAATGCAGTTTGATTTGGATTCCCATTAGCAACTGAGGGCCAGTTCACTTGCACAAACCGCGTTCCTGCTTCTACCAATCGGCGGGCAAGCAGCGCACTCTGACCAAAGGTATGCCGACCATACTTATCGCGCAGTTCATCCGTTTCCTGTGACAAATCAAACGCATTACGCGCCTTCTGGGATAAAATGAGGTTATACGCTTTTTCATAGTATTCATTCAGCGCATAAGATTCTGCCACCTTATCAATTTCAGGCATATTCGCGTTGATCGTTTCAAGCAGCGTCTTACGCCGCTGCAAACGCATCGGTGACACTTCTGGACGGAGTGTCAAATCATCCAATTTGATCTCTTTATTCGGGTCTTGAAAGAGAAAATACGGGTCATACGCTCTACCGAGGAACCCCGCATTCCCACCTTTACCGATGATATTACTCTCCTGCATCGGGCGCGGAAGTTGGACAGCTGCTAACATCGGTTCATCTGGTGGTCGGAACTTCGCAATGTGTGCTGCAGCATTCGGATGATCGGCAGGTGAAGGCGGATCCAGCTGCCCAGAAGGTGCAACCTTGTCCGGTGTCTCCCCTGTAACCATCTGATACATCGCAGCAGTATGATTGAAAAGACCCGCTGGCGTATAACTTACGGATCGAATTAAACATGCTTTGTCCATCTGTTTTGCCAAACGCGGCATCGTTTCTGACAACTGAATGCCAGGAACATTCGTCGGAATCGGATTGAATTCGCCGCGGATGTTAGACGGAGCATCAGGTTTTGGATCCCAGATATCAATGTGACTCGGCCCGCCTTGTAAAAAAAGCAGAATGACAGAATTCGCTTTGCCCCATCCGTTGAGAGGTTTCGCGGGGGCAACTGCCGTACTTGCCTTAGCTTTGAGTGACAATACTTGTGGTAAGCTAATACCCAGCATTGCTGCGCCACCCACGCGGATAAACTCTCTACGTGAAAACCCATCACATAATCTACCGGGTGCTTGTGGTAACGATATCATCAATAATTTCCTCCATTGTGTTTGTACTGACTTAACAAGAGTATAAATCGTTATCAGACTTAACGGTTGAATAGAAACGCAGGACTGTTGATCAATGCCCACATCAAATCTTGCACGCCCTCCTCCTTAGATTCAGCACCAGCAAGATGTTCAACCGCAACCGTGTATTCGTTTTCCAGCGGAAACCGAGCAAAGGTCGCAAGATATAACTCCTCAACAATAACACGGTCCTCCGTGTCCTCTTTCAGGAGTTTCGCGATCCGTCCGTTTGGATCAATAATCGCATCCGCAACCGTCGGTCCGTTAATAAGGTTCATTGCATGAGCAAGGCTAACTTCTGTTGTTCTTTCACATTCACATGAACTTTCACGTTCAGGACGACCAAATAACTTCAAAAATCCATCATCCTTAACTTTGCTGTCCGGTAATTGAACAGCACGTAAGTTTTTCGGCACACCCTCAAACTTCGGTTGACTCCCCGTAGCAACGCCAATGGCATCTAACAACTGTTCCGCTGTCAACCGCCGTGCAATCGCATGAGAGAAATTTATCATATCCTCTTTGTTCCATTCATTCGTCTTGATACTCTGTTGGTAAGTTCGAGAACGGGTTATCGTTTTCATGATATGTTTTATATCAAACCCATTGTCTACGAAATCTTTTGTCAAAGCATCCAACAATTCCGGATTGCTGGGTGGGTTACTTGACCTAATATCATCAACAGGATCAATGATACCACGCCCCATGAAATAACTCCAGATTCGGTTCACGCCCGCTTTCGCGAACATCGGATTCTCTGCCGATGTCAACCATTCGGCAAGAGCTTCACGTTTATCCGCAGTATCTTTCTTCGTATCCCCAAACGGAACGGCCGGTGGCACAACTGCTAACGTCCTCGGATGCTGAACAGGGGTCGGTGTGAAACTTGCATATACGACCTCTTCACCCGGCAACCTGCCGTTTTTCAGTTTTACATCAGCAAAAAATGCACCAAACTCATAATATTGGTTTTGAGTCCATACTTCAAACGGATGATCGTGACACTTATTACAGGAAAACCGTACACCAAGGAAAAGCTGCGTCGTGTTCTCCACCGCAGCCGTATATTCGCGCGAAACACGGAAATAATTCGCTGCGGGGTTAGCATAAGCACTACCAGTCGCAGTTATCAAATCATGCACAAATTGGTTATACGGACGATTCTCGGCAATTGACTCATGTATCCACTGCTTAAAAAGCCACATGCCACGCTCACCAAGAAATTTCCGGTTCGATTGCAGTAAGTCCCCCCATTTGTGTGTCCAATGATCAACATATTCAGGTGATTCTGCCAACACATCAATCAGTTTTTCTCGTTTCTCCTTGGATGGAGTCTTATCAGAGAGAAAAGACCGTACCTGCTCAGGATCCGGTGGGAGCCCTGTCATATCAAAGTAAATACGCCGGATAAACTCCTCATCCGTACTCAGCTCTGAAGGTAAAATCTTCAAACGTTTCAGTTTGTTATGCACATGCGTGTCTATGTAGTTATATTCAGGGGTTTCCACCCACTTGTAACCACTACGGTCCCCCATGACGATAATTCCGTTTGTGCTGTACTTTCCCTCATATCGGGTAAGGATAGCAGTTTCGCCACGCCGTTCCGCTGTCACCACGCCATCATCAGTTACTTTCGCAACTTCACTTACACTGCTGGTGAATTTTGCTTCGCGGGTAACATCACGCGTTGAACTGTCAGGGTAGTGTGCAATTACTAACAATTGCTGTTTCGTCCCCGGTATAGATAATTCCGCTGAATCAGGGAACACTTCTAACCTTTCCAAACGTTGGGTTTCTCCCACATCAGAAGCGACACCTTCGCTGATCCACTGATGAATAAGTTTGTAATCGCGCGAATCTGGCACAACCACCTGACCGCCTTTGTGCGGCACTTCGGATGTCGGCTTGAGCAGCATGAGACTCTGCTCGGGAAATGCCCGATTAAAACGCCTACCAGAAATATCTTCAATCAAGAGCTCATAGTCAAACTCCGGATCGTAACCTCGTAATGAAAGTTTGAAACCATTTTTGCCTTTTGCAGCACCATGACACGTACCGTTGTTACAACCCGCATGGCTTAAGATCGGCATAACATCCCGCACAAAACTAACCGGCGGCGCATCTACGCTTTTCACGTTCACCGCCAATTCTGCGCTAACACCCTCTACCGATACTGCAATCTGTGTTGTACCTACTTTTTCAGGAAAGATATAACCATCTTCATGCACTTTCACTCCGTCTGTAGTCGGTTTTAGTACTGCCCAAGATGTCACATCTACCCATTTTCCATCTTTCGTTTGTCCCGAAACAAGCACACGTCTGCCATCACGCGCATGCTCCAACGTCAAAGACTCAGGGTGAATCTTCAACGCTGTTATTTTCGGCACTTCAACACTCGGTACTGCTTCCTCCATCTCACTCCAACTTAAATGCTGAAGTCCAAAACAGAAAAGAAACGCTATAAGCAGCAAAGCAACCAAGTTAAACCTGAGTTCCACATTAACCTCCAATGTGATATGAAATTTAACACAGCGGTGTAGCCCGCTTTATTTACTTCTTACCTATTTGTTTGTTGAACTCATAGCGAGCAAGCACTAAGAATTCAAAGTGAATAGGTATTTGAAGTGGAAAGAATAGGCCATAAAGTGCCCTTTCTTTTCCCAATTTTACAACAGTCTTATGTTTTACGCAATATGACTCCCATAGCAAATAATAGACAGACCGCTTATTCCGTAGTGACGGTGACCTTATAGTCCATCGTATACTGTATCAAGTCAGACATTCTGTAAACCTGTGCCGTGATCTTGTATTCTCCGCTGCTCCCGGAGGGTATTGTAAAACTAATCGCCGTCTCAGTTCCATCGGTATTTGTTGCCTCTGAAGGTAGACTTGATGCGATCCATTGTCCCCAATCACTTTCAACATACCATGGTGTTTGTGTGCTAATGAGATACAAATGGACACCGTTATACATCTCATCTGTTCTGACTCATCTGTTCTGACAAAAGCGGTGTGTATTGCAAGCCCTGATTGTATATTTGAACTTCCTGTGGGTTCAAAGACAGTGCTTGCTTCATTAGCAGTGCCGGGTGTCTCTCAAGGTCCTGTAGAAGTGCTCGGTAGAGACACCGTAACGGCATAACTTGCTGTAATCGCTGAGCCGCCAGATGCCGAAGTGCCAGATACCGATATGACATATTCGCCAGAAACACCACTCGGAAATGAATAGCTCAGCTGCGATGTCAGACTGCCAGAAGTATCCTGTTTTACCTCTGTCCCCGGTGCCGTCTCCCCCGGCCCCTGAACATACCAAAAGACATAACTCGGCACCTCACTCAATGTTAAATTCGCCTCATGTCCCGTCCCCGCAGTCGCCGTATAAATACCATCCGAGGAGACAAGCGACGCAGACGACGAGGACGTGGCACTGCTGTCTTCTTCACTGACAAGAGGGGGAGGAGCTTCAACTGAAATCTCTATCTCAATGTCGCATTCTATTGCATTACCAGCTCCTCTCGTCTGTCCTGTTACGGCTAAATCGGGGAAATGTGCCGTGTTTAACCCCCAATTCACACCTGCAGCATTCACCATGGTACCACTGAATTTTATCGTATATTTGCCACGGAATATACCCGGTTCATTCATAAAACAACCTCGGTGCCTCGTCTTATCACAGTGCGGTATGATGTTGAGATCATGCACAATTTCATGTGCAATCGTGTTGTTGATTACCAATTTTCTGGCAGTTGTTTTTTTGGCATCGGTTCCTGATTTCCACACAAAATTTTTCGCAAGATTCTCATCTCTTGTTTTTCTCCTATCGCCATCCGGCCATGTCTTTGCGCGATCTGCATACTGCTTCTTACGCTGTTTCTCAATGTCTGCCTTCGCTTTTACGTACATTTCGTTAACTTTCACCTCTGCATTCTGAGTAAAAATCTCTATCAATGTGTATTGTGAGGGAGAGCCACCCGATGTCCTTCCCATTCTATTGGCGTTCTTATCAGAACCACCGTTTGTGATTTGTATTGCCCACACACGCTGGTCACTGCCAGGGACACCCGCTGAGTTGATGTTGACCCAGCCAGTATCTTCACTAATATCGGTGTCTATTTTCCCAGTGTCAGTAAATACGTCCCCCCACGGATCCTTGACAATTTTCCACGTACCATTCAGTTGATAGGGAACCAGCGTCCAAAAATTATGATTGTCAATTTCAGGCAGACTCCCCGTTCCATATTCTGTCATAGCCTCATCAGAACACACCATCACATCCTTCTTTTTCGGGTCAAGCCGTGTAACCTGCGTGTCTGTCTTTGTTGTGAAAATACCACGATATTCTGCACTGACAGACCATCCATCTCCAGGATGCCTGTTATTATCTCCAGGACCCGTCTCATCATCTACCACCTGGTTGTAACCGTTTTTTGTTTGCTCCACACCGTTGACATTGATGACATGTGTTTGCTCACCATCCTTTTCCCAACTATCCGCAATCCCGTTGCCATTGTTATCTATCGGCACCGTGCTCGTAAAATGGGCAGATTCCGAATCTCCTATAAACACGGATAACTTTCCAGACGGTCCCCAATCATAACAACACACAGTCAACGTCCCTGGCAGACTCGTATTCACAGAGTTTAACTCATAAGAAAGTTCCTGATCGTTCACCCACCTCCAGTCCGAATTGTCTGCTGCCTTCAGTTTCAAATCCGTATCCGTTCGGCTGCCAAAGTTACCACACGTCCCTGGATAACTTGTAGAATCTAACTTCACTTTTATCGTCACGTATGACGTGGGAGTACCAGACATACTCACTGTAAAGGAGGACGTATTCGTATGTGCCTCATTGACAGGGTGGCCCCCTTCAGGCAGCTTATCCGCATCACCAGAAACCGGGGTCAACTCTATGGAAATATCGTTTGCAGAAACAAAACTGGAAAAAGAAAACAAAAACGCTAATGTAAAAAGAAAATTTCTTTTCATCAAAAAAACTCCTCTATTTCTTAGGAATAGACAGTCGCTGTCGCCGTATTGCACGCGCCAGTTCCGGATCCACCTGCTCTAAACGTTTCAATCCCTCTTTCTCACCAAAACGATCCAATACCTCATGTGCACGAAGTACACGTTCTGATTCAAAGTGGGTAGACTCTCCTTGTAGATACTTTGCCATCTCATGCATCAAAAAGTCTTCTAAATCCGCAGGCGATTTCGCCCCCTCAATCGTTTCCATCCACCGCAGAAACTCTTCAAAATCCTGCTGTTCTCGCTGTCGTTGCTGGACAAACACTTCGTGCGCCTGTTCCGAAGCTGCTACGCGCGGTCCTTCGGCCTCCGAAGAAATCAAAGACGGATCGGGACCAGGGACAGGCACCTCCAAGAGATCTGGCTCCACTTCAACAGATCGGCCTGGCGGTGCCTCAATAGGAGAATCGGGCAATGGCGGCATAGAAGAAAAATCAAGGATAGATTCGGCAGAAACATCTAAATCAAGATGGGGAACAGAACCCCACAACGGACTTCCCTTCTCAATGTATTCAATAGAAGTAATGACCACATCGTAGGAGATCTGATCTGTTTGAACATTGTTAGATTCTAACAAATTTTTTGTTGTTTTAAGATGCACAAGAGCGGATTTGTAATCACCCACTTGTTGATACGCCATACCCAAAGTATTATGAATTTCAACAGATTCTGTCCACAGACCGTACATAGTATCTTCTGGGTACAAAGGCTTGTATTTGAGGGCTTTTTTACCATAAGCAATCGCTTCTTCTGGAGAGTTTTCCCACGTTAACTCTGCTAAATTCTGAAGCAGACGCGGAGAGTCCGGATGGTATTTCAGCATCTCTTTATACCGCGTCAGCAGGAGGGATTCGTCTGGCCAAACCTCACTTGCAAGGCGATATCTCGCCATAAGTGCTGCTTCAGAATATGGATATTCTTCTATGACACGTTGGACGTATGGATAGTACCCTCTCCACATCTTCTTTTTAAGTTCTTCGTAGCTCAACATTTCTCCATCTACCGAGATTTTCTCAGGTGCTGCTGGTACAGTGCGATTCCATGCGTCGCCATCCCAATACCCTGTCCCATACGTCTCACCCGGAGGCGGGGCTCGCAGCACTAACTTCGGTGGTTCACTACTTTCTATGACAGGGGGTGGTGCTTCAACAACGACTGGCGGCGGCTCAGTTAAATCAAGAATTAGCATAGAGATACCAGCCCCACAACGATCATGACCATCCACCATACATGTTTTTTCAAGAATAACATATGAGTTCCTCCTTTATTGTCTTGTAAAGGGCGTTCTATTTGCTTTATATTTATTTGTTTGTTATAGTTATTTCACTGCCTCTTCAATCCGCAGTTCCACAAACTACAATTCGAGAGACAGACGCATAACTGGGAAGTTATGCTCATAGCGTCTGCCAACGTGGCAGAAGTATTATATGAACTTGTAGCGAGTAAGAGCTAAGAATTCAAAGTAAATAGAGATCTGAAGCAGAAAGAAAAAGACAAAAATTATCTCTCTTTCACTATTTCACCACATCTTTATGTTTTACTCACACTATGACTTCGTTTACAATTTACCTCTGATTTTTTAATTCTCCCCACACTATTGGCAATTTGCCGTGTGAAGAGACATCTAAATATGCTGATTCACTCGCCAACCAATTAATAACATTTTCTGTGAGTTGTTCTAACTGATCAATATCTTTATTGTTTTCGTGATAGTTCGGGAGTCGCCAATTCATATTGAACACCTTGCCGTTACCTGCTTTCCAATAACCGAATGCAGCAATAGTATCACCCCAATCACTTGCTGGAGGTCCCCAAGCATTGGCAACCGTAATAAAGTTCTTCCAAATCTTGTTGTGATAATCACCACTTAATGGAAACCCAGTTGAATTCACCTGTATCCTATCACCAAGTTTTGGTATTCCCCCATCAATATTTTCTAATCCATCAACTAATTTATGGTCAAGTGTTTCTTGGAGAACGGTAATACCAACGTTTTGTCCATCGTCTACTTCAGGTCCAAATTGGCGCGCATCAACATCTTCAAACCCCATCGGTGTAGCATAACGAATTGCCCATCCTGTCAACAGTACTGCACCGCCGCTCTCTGCGTAGTCCAAAAACGCATCAATTTCTGCGTTAGATAAAGCACCAGGGTCGGTATCCCCTTCGTGCCACCACACAACAGCAAACCTCTTGAAGGTAGCACTCTTCAGATCATTTTTTGTCAATTGTGTGGTATTATAGGTTTCCTTTGCGAATTCCAACGCAGGTGCAGTAAATGGACCGTCATCCCCAAGATACATAAATCCCAATTCTACCGCAGCATTTCCTACATTTAAACCACATATTAGCATTAATGTCAAGCAAAATAGAAATTTTCGGGACATTTTTCCTCCTACATTATGATAAACTTTCCGTTTGTTTCATTTGGGAGATTCTTATTTCTGATTGAAATGTGCAGAATGCGTGCAGCATTCTGCATGTTAGATTATTCAGACACTGCTATACAAAGCACAACCACTGCAAGTGCAAAATTTGCAATTGCAAGAATCATGCGGTAGTTGTTAGCGTCTGATGGGTAGTGCTGTCCTTTATTTTCTTTAGATGACGAGGAACTTGTAGAAACCGTTGTCCGAATTTTACGTACAAGCCGCATTTCTTTGATACCAGTGTTCGGGTTTTCTACCAACTTCCATTCTTCCACAACTGTATCTGATCCCACTCTTGGTAATTCTTCCATAGAAATTGTGTGTGTTGCCCCTGAACAACCATTCAGAAATATTAACACAAAAACAATACCTGTGCAGTAACACACTGTCAATATACTATTCCGCCAGATTCTTTTCATTTTACTACTCCCGTTTCGAATCGCTTCTTGCAAAATGTTATTGGTATGTCAACAATTTATCCTAATGTTTTAAATTGAGAATTGGTTTCACATCATTAATTATCACACTTTATGCAAAAATGAACAACTAATTTTTTAAATTGATTCTATCACATCGGTCCCACACGTTCTGGACCTTTGTCCATAGCAAACATAGATGCATCAAAACTCTGTTTTAACAGTTCCATTTTGATATCCTGCTTATCAGCCGCATGCCATAGATTGTTGAACTCATCAGGATCATCAACTAAATCGTAAAGTTCACCCTCTTCGTGTCCGTGATAAACTATTAACTTATAACGCTTATCTCTATACATTGTTGCGTATGAGTGGTTGCGCATATCAATCGCGTTATAATACTCACACCTAACAAAGTTTCTATGATGGTTCGGATCTGTTTCACCACGAAGGATAGGCAACAATGAATGACCGTGCATCTGCTCTGGAATCGGCAAACCGGCTAAGTCTAAAAGCGTAGGCACTTTATCAACCAATTCAACAAGTGCATCACTCTTAAGACCTCCAACAAACTGTCCAGGCAAAGAGAAAATTAACGGCACCCTGACCAATCCTTCATAAAACCTACACCCTTTTTGAATGAGTCCATGGTCACCCAGCGTTTCACCATGATCACTTGTGAAGATAATCACAGTGTTTTCACGTTGTCCTGTTTCTTCCAATACTTCCAGCATCCGTCCCAACTGATCGTCAATCTGTTTTATCATAGCATAATATGCCGCAATAAGCGTCTTCGCATCCCTTTCACCGACAACTACCGGTTTCCCATCACGACGTGGGGGGCGCGGCAAAATCGGATTTCGAATGTCCAATTCATCAGGTGTTCGTACTTTAGACTGAAAATCAATCTGACCTAATCTTTCCTGTTGTTCCAAATCACTCTCCCTAAAGAGAGGTTCGGGCATATCTTCAGGATTAAACTGTTCCCTATATGATTGCGGCGGATTAAACGGTGGGTGCGGATCATAGATATTCACACTCGCAAGCCAAGGTCCATTCCGTTCCTCACGGATGAATTCAATCGTCTTTTCTGCACACCAGGTTGTTTGGTGTAATTCTGCGGGTACACCTTGCGGGTCCTGAATCAACTCACCGAGTATATACCCTTTTGAACGCACCCAATTTGCATAATCGTGCCCTTCTTCCCAATCATCCCGTGGTGCATGACTATATTGCCAATAGCGATAACCATCATTCACACGAGGTTCCACTCTACCATAAGCACTCGCAAGATGAAGTTTTCCAATTAGACCACAATCGTAACCAATATCCGCAAGTGTACGCGTTATCAGTGAATACGTCTCTGGGAAGTAAGCGTTGCCGTTGCCATTTGCATGAGTCGCGCTCGGATACATACCTGTCAGAAAACTGGCACGACTTGGGGTGCAAATCGGGCTTTGGCAATACGCATGCGTGAATGCAACACCTTCTGCAACCAAACTGTCTATATGCGGTGTTGACACGTACACATTGCCAAGTGCACCGATTGTGTCATAACGCTGCTGGT
>JAAXHO010000033.1 GCA_012270795.1 Candidatus Poribacteria bacterium | reverse complement strand
CGAGGGGAATGCGTAAGTCCTGTTAAGATAGTTTCATTGAAAGTATAAACGGAAACATGCTATAACAAGTTTAGTTGGTAAGACAAACCAATTTAAGCCCAGTTGAGAAATTGTTTAAATGTAGATAGTGTATCTATATTTGACAAGAGAAAACATGGAGAAAGATATATGAAATCGTATAGAGAGATCGTAGAAGAGGCAAAAACTGAAATTCCAGAGGTGACTGTTGCTGATGTGAAGGCGGAGCAGGCGGATGGAAGCGACTTTGTGCTTCTGGATGTTCGTGATGAAGATGAATATCGCGCTGGATATATCCCGGATGCAGTTCACGTTACCCGCGGGATGTTGGAATTTTCTGTTGAGAATTACATTCCTGACAGGGATAAAAAGGTTGTGGTCTATTGTGCTGCAGGACTTCGTTCACTGCTTGCTGCAAAATCGCTTCGTGAAATGGGATATACAGATACTGTATCTATGGTAGGCGGTTATCGTGACTGGACAGCTGCTGGGTTACCCACAACACAAGATAAACCGATGTCACACGAGCAGCTTGACCGTTATAGCAGACACTTTATGTTAACCGAAGTGGGTGAACAAGGTCAGGCGAAATTGCTTGATGCAAGGGTTTTACTTGTCGGTGCTGGTGGTTTAGGATCACCTGCGGGTGTTTATCTCGGTGCTGCTGGTATTGGTCACTTGGGGATTATAGACTCTGATGTAGTGGAGTTAAGTAATTTGCAGCGTCAGATTTTACATCGTACTGAGGCGGTGGGGACGCCAAAGGTTCAATCTGCGACAACGACCATAAAATCACTTAATCCGGATGTTGAGATTACACCGTATAATCTCCGTCTTACCGCTGACAACGTTGAAGAGATCTTCTCGGAATATGATCTGATAGTTGATGGGTGTGATAACTTTGCTACCCGTTTCCTTGTGAACGATGCTGCGGTGTTGATGAATAAACCGGTAGTGCATGGCAGTATTTTTCAGTTTGAGGGGCAGGTTACCTTGTTTAAACCAAATGAGGGTCCGTGCTACCGATGCATGTATCCCACACCGCCACCGCCAGGCCTGGTGCCGAGTTGAAGTGAGGCTGGAGTCCTGGGCGTGCTCCCAGGCGTAATTGGCGTTATGATGGCAACGGAAGCGATTAAGTATATTATCGGTATCGGTGAACCGCTTATCGGCAGACTTATCCTGTATGAAGCACTTGGAATGACCTACCGCGAAATGAAGGTTCCTCGTGATGAGAATTGCCCGCTTTGTGGGGAGAATCCGAGTATAACAAAACTCATTGACGATTATGATGCTGCAGCGGAAAATCCTGAAACTTTTGCCCCTGCTGCTGATTGATAATAGGCGAATTTCAGTTTAGGAGCTTAATGTCAAAAAATTTAAGCACACAAGAACCGGAAATACTTAGCTTTTCCGACATCCCGATTGAACATTTTCCTGACCGCAGCACGCGCTGGTTGTTTGAAGACAAAGAGTATGTCCGGGACCTGGTAGAAATCCTTGCAAGTGAACTGGCGGCGTGTATTGATTTTAGCCGTCTATCACAGATTAATAGGAGTTTTATCCCTGACTCGCTTCGCGAGCAGGAGTCTGATATGGTGTTTACCGCGCCGTTTCAGACTGAATCGGGAACGGATGAGCTGCTAATTTATATCCTTATAGAACATCAGTCCACGGTTGACCCGATAATGGGTTTCCGGGTGCTGTTTTACATGGTGCAGATTTGGGATTTTCAACGCAGGGGGTGGGAGTCTGATAATGTTCCCAAAAGTCAGCGGCGTTTCCGCCCGATCCTCCCAATAGTATATTACACGGGCGAAAAGCAGTGGAGCAACCCACTTACACTTGATGTAATAATGGATATGCCCGAAGTGCTAGCGCGGTTTGTTCCAAAATTTGATACGCTGTTTCTAAGTGTGAATGAGACAGAGGCAGCGGACTTAAAAGAAACTGACCAGCCATTAGGGTGGTTGTTAACAGTTCTTCAACAGGAAAATGCTGATATAGAAACGCTAAGCACTGCCTTGTTTGAGGCGGTGCCGCACGTTAAGCATCTACGTAAGGCGATCGCCTATTTGGTTTTGTTAATCTTACATCGGCGACCTGCTGCAGAACACGAAGACTTGATACGGCTTGTTGAACAACAGGCACATGATATGGAGGTAGAAAACATGGCAAAGTCAATGGCAGACGTTCTCAGAGAACAAGGGGAAGCAAGAGGGGAGACAAGAGCAAAACGAGAGAACATTATCAAACTACTGCAAATCCGGTTTGATAATGTCCCTGAAACCGTTACCCAAAAAGTTAACAAAATACGCAGTCTTTCACGCCTTAATTCACTCTTTGAGAAAGCCGCAACCATCAATACACTTGATGATTTTGATGGATAAAACCAGCACAGTGAACAACAGACACACGATATGAAGGTAGAAAACATGGTAAGAACAATGGCAGACGAACTCATAGAAAAAGGCTTTGTAGAAGGTTATGCAAGAACCATAGCAGAGAGTTTAGCAAAAAGTATAGAACCAAATTTAGCACATGGTGTAAAACTTGGCATAGAGCAAGGAAAAATATTGGCAAAACAGGAAAACATTTTAAAAGTAATATACTCCCGATTTCGTTCTATTCCTGATCCTGTTAAAAACAAGATTAAATTGATACATGATATTTCTCGCCTTGATACTATTTTTGACAAAGCATTGACCGCAGAAACAATTGATGAAATTGAGGTGCTAATCGACAACAATTAATTCCAGATTAATTTCATTAACACTGAAACAGAGAAATGATTACACACATACGAATGAAAAACTTCAAGTCGTGGAAGGATAGCGGTAAGGTGAAACTTGCGCCGTTGACAGGCTTTTTTGGGACAAATAGTTCTGGGAAGAGTAGTCTGTTGCAGATGCTGCTATTGCTTAAACAGACGGTAGAGAATGTTGATATTGAGAGACCAATTCCTCTAGGTAATCGAAACTCATTTATGGAGTTTCTTGACTTTAGTGAAGTTATTAATACTCTTGAGGCCCCAGTTGAATTTGGCGTTGGAGGCAAACTTGATGAGCCACGTCCAATTTATACTTCTTTGCAAAATGAACCACCGCCCATTTTAATGATGGAAAGTTTCACTTTCGATACGACACTTCGTGAATCTATGAAGAGACCAATTGTTGAAAACTTTCGTTACCGCATCAATCCAAATGGTATATTGGAAATTGTTTGGGAGAGACAGGAACTTGCTTTTGGCAATCAAATAGATGGAAATAGTTTTGAAACTACTTCTTTAAAAAGCATAAGAAATTGCTACGGTGCTCCATTATCAACAAAAGGTAAACCTCACCATTTTTTACTTCAGTTCACCTCTGCTTTTGAAGAACTTTTTTCTGATATTTACTATCTTGATACAATCCAGGGTTTACCCGATCAGTTCTTTTATCAAATAAATGATTTTTCAAGAGACGCTCGGTTTAGGAATACCAACAAGATTGTCGCCCTAGTCACAGAATTGCTGAGACAGCAGGTAAGACTTCCGCAAGAGGACCGGTTGTCATTTGAAAAACAAATATCAAAATGGCTTCAAAGAATGGGGTTAGCTTACGCATTTGCAATAGAACAGAGAGACTATCAATCCCGTAGAAGCTATGAAATTTTTATTCAGAAACAACCTATGGATACTAAGAAGATTCATATTAATACAGGATCTGGATTAGCACTTTTATTACCTGTTCTTATACTTTGTTATGGTGTACCAGAAGGATCTACGTTGATTTTGGAGCATCCGGATAATCTCCTCCATCCGATGGCACAAGCAGACCTCGCTGACCTTTTGATAGAGGTTATCACTGAACGCAAACTCCAGATTTTGGTTGAAAGCCATAGTGAATATCTATTAACTCGCTTGCAACGGCGCATTGCGGAAGAAAAGATTAGCAGTGATCAAACTGCTCTCTATTTCTGTGAGAATGATAACGGGAGTTCTAAACTCATCACCCTGGATTTAGATGAATTAGGTAATATCAAAAACTGGCCGAAGAACTTTTTTGGAAACGAGATGGGAGATCTGTTTGCAATGACAAAAGCACAAAGTGAACGGAGAAAGAGGATGGAGGTTGAATGAACGCTGTTATCGTAGATACGAACGTGTTGGTCATCGCAAATGGTGAAGCAAAACATGCTTCTTCGGATTGTATAGAACACTGTCGAGACCGACTTGAGACAATCCTCTCTCGTCCTGAAAAAGTAGTTATTGACGACGGTTGGCGGATTTTGGGTGAGTATGATGACAATACAAAACCAAACACTCGAAAAGGGGTTGGCGATCTGTTTGTAAAAACGTTGATGCAAAATCAGGGGAATCCGAACATCTGCAACTTGGTGCACATCACATCATTAAAAGGGAACGGTACTGATTTTCAAGAGTTTCCGACTGACAGCGCGTTAAGCGGTTTTGACCCAGACGATAGGAAATTCATCGCTGTTGCCCTTGCACATCAACAAAACACAGGAGAAACCGCAACTATTTTATTGGCAATAGACAGAGGTTGGCTCCAATTCACAAACGCGCTGGCAAGCCACGGAGTCACCGTTGGCCTTATTTGCGAAGAGGACATCCAACGTCCACGTCAAAACTGAAAGTAGATATTCCTATGTCAAAAATCACAACTTGGGTTTCACGATTCCGTACATCAATCACAACGGGGAAAGCCGTCAATATGTTCCTGACTTTATTGCCCGTATTCTGATCGGTGAAAGCGGTTCTACTGATGATATTGTGAACCTAATTCTTGAGGTTTCTGGCATGCCGAGGGAGGATAAAGTGCAAAAGGTCAACACGATTAGAAATATGTGGTTACCAGCAGTGAACGTTTGTAGTGAGTTTGGAAAATGGGATTTTCTTGAAATCACCGATCCGTGGGACATACAAAACAATATCCGAAATTATTTGAACCTAAATGCGTCATAACTATCGCCTCTTAATCCTACTCTCCCCTGTTCTGCTCTGGTTGTTTTGTTTCTTTTTCCTACCACTTATTTCAGTTCTCATCTATAGTTTTGTGGAGCGCGGCACTTACGGCGGAATAGAATGGAACTTTACACTGGAAAACTATCAACGCCTGTTTGATGGCCTTTATCTTGGTACCCTTTGGCGGTCAATATCAACAGCATTTGTTTGCACAATAATTTGTTTATTAATTGGATATCCGTTTGCTTATTATCTGGCTTATTACCGTCCGAAGTTGCGAAACGTCTTGTTACTACTTGTAGTCGTCCCTTTTTGGATTAATTTTCTTATACGTACTTACGCGTGGATACTGATTTTACGGACAGAAGGACTTTTGAATAGTTTCCTCTCAATACTCATTCCCGGCTTTCAACCCTTAGAAATTCTAAATACCCCTTTTGCGGTGCAGATTGGTTTAGTTTATGGATATTTACCTTTCATGATTCTTCCACTTTATGCAGCATTGGAACAAATGGATTTTTCCTTGATAGATGCCGCAAAGGATTTAGGTGCCTCTCCTCGGCATGCCTTTTGGCATGTAACTCTACCGTTGAGTATTCCCGGTATTCTTGCAGGCTCAATGTTGGTTTTTATTCCGACGGTCGGTGCATTTCTAACGCCAGACATCCTTGGGGGCGGAAAGGTTAGTTTTGTTGGAAATGTGATTGAACGACAGTTCAAAACAGCGAGGGATTTTCCGTTCGGTGCTGCTCTCTCGTTCATGCTGATGGCGATAGTGCTTGCGGGGACTGTCCTATATTTCCGTGTTCTGCAAGACAGTGAATCTGCAGAAACTTAGTAGAGGTTACGGCACACGGAGTGTGCCTACTACTTTTAATGAAACGACTTTTTGAAATCAATATCATTTTAGTTTTTCTATTTCTATATATTCCGATCATAGTCGTTGTTGTGTTTTCGTTCAACAGTGGAGAGCAGATTTCGGTTTGGGAAGGTTTTTCATTTGATTGGTATGCAAAACTATTTAAGAATCCTGATGTTTGGAGGGCATGTAAGAATAGTTTGATAATAGCATGTGCTGCGACAGTGATATCAACAATCATAGGAACTGCGGCAGCAGTTGCATTGCACAAATATCGTTTTAGATTACGAAACACAATAATTCACACATTATACCTGCCTCTCATTATTCCTGATATAGTTTTGGCGATAGCATTATTGACGTTCTATGCTCAAGCCAATATACCTATCGGATTAGTATCTGTGATTGTCGCCCACATAGTATTCAATGTTAGTTATGTTACTATAGTTGTGAGTGCGCGTTTACAAGGTTATGACCATACGGTAGAGGAAGCAGCACTTGATCTTGGTGCAAATGAATGGCAGACATTTTGGAAAATAACTTTTCCGTTGATCGCACCGGGTATAATTGGGGGAGCATTGCTTGCATTTACGTTATCAATAGACGACTTTGTAATAACTTTCTTCACAGCAGGTGTTGGTAAGACGACATTATCTGTGCATATTTATAATAGTCTCAAATTTGGTATTACGCCAGAACTTAATGCAATTTCAACGATGCTGTTAGTAAACTCTATTGTTCTCATTCTGCTATTTGTCTGGCTACACGGTAAGAACATACGTCGGACAATCTGACTATATGATTCAACTGAACTGTCGAACATTTTATCCATCTGCGGTAAAATTTAGATGAAATTATTGATTAAATGTGTTAATATATTCTAAAGAGCATAGGTGAATTCAAAAATTGGATTATAATTTAGATATTTGGAGGAAGATAAATGTTTGGTCATTGGGAGATACTTGCTATAGTCTTAGTTGCCTTACTTCTAACTGGATTTGGTCCACCTGGTGCAACAGAGATAATTATTATATTAGCTGTTGTACTACTTCTATTCGGAGGAAAGCGTATTCCTGAATTGGCACGTGGACTTGGTAGAAGTGTTACGAACTTCAAAGCTGGACTAAAAGAAGATCAGGTTGACGAAAATGAAACAGGCACAGAACAGGATGGAGAACCATCACAGAAGGAAAACCCGAGTAAAATTCTGGATTAACAATGAAAGACAAATTACCTGATTTTCTGCAAAGTGTAATTGAGGAATATCCTGAAGTTTGGCAAGCATATCAAGGTTTAGGTGAGGCATGTGGAACTGCTGGACCTCTTGATGCAAAAACCGTACGGTTGACCAAGCTTGCATTGGCTATTGGTGCAAAGTCTGAAGGTGCAGTGCATTCACATACCCGGCGTGCATTACGGGAAGGTATCACGCGCGAAGAACTACAACAGGTTGCACTGCTTGCAGTAACTTCTGTCGGTTGGTCATCAAGTATGGCTGCACTTTCTTGGATTCAAGATATTGTGGACAAACAGTCAGTATGAGAATATCAACATGGTAATTGGACAGAAACGTCATAGTTGTATAAAAAACAGACTTACGTTTGGGGTTTTTGTTTTTATAATTATCCTATTGTACAACCCACCTGTTATTAGGACCGAAACGCCAAATTTGGAAGTACAAAAAGGTATTGAATACATAAAGTTACGACTTTATGATAAAGCTGCTGATACCTTTAAGTCGGTTCTATCACGGAATCCCAACGATATTAACGTACTTTATCAACTTGCCAATTTGTATAAATTGCAAGATGATCTGGATTTGGCCATAAAAACATCTGAAACAATATTAACAATAAAGCAGGCAGAAAATAAAACTGCAAATAGTCGATTATATGGTTTTACACATCTATTACTCTCAGAAATCTATTGTAAACAAAGTAAATTAGATATTGCAGAACAGCATGCTATTGCAGCAGTTCAAAGTTGTCCGAAGGTAGCTGATACGCATTACCGCCTTGGTTATATTTACACACATCAAGCGAAGTTTGATAAGGCACTAAGTGCATTTCGGAAGACGTTGCTACTGAAATCTGAATTTCCTGAAGTCTATGAATGGCTTGGTTTAATTGCGTTAATGCAAAATAAGCCGCAAGATGCGGTATTACATTATAAGACCGCAATCAAGAAAAAGCCATACATACAGAGTGCATACTATAATCTTGCCAAAGCATATCGTCTACTCGGTGACATGAAATCTGCATCTGAGCAGTTGAAACAGTTTCAACTGATGAAGTCCTATTACGACAAGAGGTATGCGATTGAAGGTGTATTAAAAGAAAACCCATTAGATGCTCCACTTCGGCTTAAATTAGCAGAACTCCATTTAGCACACAAACATATCAATGCAGCAATTGGTACTTACAAGGCACTTATTATGTTGAATCCTGAATTCGTTCAAGGGTATGATAAGTTGGGAAGATTATATATGGACATTAACCAACCACAACGTGCAATTCCACTTTTTAATAAGGTGCTTGTGTTGGATCTAAATGCAGTTGAAGCACATGTGCGATTAGGATGGATCTATTCTATGCAAAGGAAGTATGACAAGGCGGAATCACATTTACAAAATGCAATTAAGAAGATGCCGAAACTGACTTTGGCATATCATGGATTAGCTGAAATATATACAAAACGGGGGCAGATACAAAAGGCAATTGAAATATACAAGAAAATAACAAAAATCGACGCGAATGACAAAGACGCTTGGACTGCATTACGTAAATTGGAACGTAATAAGTAGGACTTTCGTACAGAAAACAGGATTTAGCATAAACAATCTATGTCAAAGTTATACTGTAACAATAAGATTTTTCTCTTCAATTTTTTCACCCCTAAGGTTTTCATTTTTATTTTCTTATTCCAATATTCTGTAATAAGTTTTGCTGAATCCCTTTTTGTTGATGTAACCGAGTCAGCTGGCATAAATTTTGTGCATTCAGATGGCAGGAGTGGATTAAGACTATTCAATGAATTTCTCGGTTCTGGTTGCGGTTTTTTTGATTATGACAACGATGGATTTCTTGATATCTATTTCGTCAATGGAGCAAATCAGAAAGGAAATACACAAGACAAGAAGTTACAGAATGTGCTCTATAGAAACAACGGTGATGGCACATTTTCTGATGTCACCGAAATTGCAGGTGTAGGTAGCATTTCTTATGGAGTTGGTGCAACTGTTGGAGATTATGATAATGATGGTGACCTTGATCTGTATGTTACGAATTTTGGTGATGATCAACTTTATCGCAACAACGGAGATGGTACTTTTTCAGACATAACAATACAAGCCCATGTTAAAAATGAAAAATGGGGAACAAGTTGTGCTTTTGCAGATGTGGATAATGATGGGGATTTGGACTTATATATAACGAATTACGCTGATTATAATCCGAAGGAAGAAATACGATGTGAGGAGAAAGGAGTTCATATTTATTGTGGACCGCATGCGTACCTTGCAGTTCATGATACTTTCTTCAGGAACAACGGGGATGGCACATTCATTGATATGTCAACTCTGTTTCAGCCTAAAACCCTTCAACCGATGCATGGATTAGGGGTAACGTTTGGTGATTATGATGGGGATGGTGATATAGACTTATATGTAGCAAACGATCAAGATCCGAATTTTCTATTTCAGAACCAAGAAAATAGTAAAATTTTAGAGGTTGCATTAATTTCTGGTGTTTGTTACAATGATATGGGAAAAGAAGAAGCTGGCATGGGTACAGATTTCGGGGACTATAACAACGATGGTAAACTTGACCTAACCGTCAGCAACTATCAGACAGAGACAAATACACTTTATCATAATCACGATGGCAGTTTCTTTATTGACAATACGATATCTTCTGGAATAGCGGAAGTAACTCACGGTTATCTCGGTTGGGGTATAAAGTTTATTGACTATGATAACGATGGGTATCAAGACATCTTTGTAGCCAATGGACATTTGATGGATAATATTTCAATGCTTGAAAAGCATGTTTCTTATCCTCAAAAGAATCTTTTATTTCGTAATTTAGGAGATGGTAAGTTTGCAAATGTAAAAACACAGAATGATGGTTTAGCTTTGAAAAAGGTTAGCCGTGGTGTTGCTATTGGTGATTACGATAATGATGGCGATCTTGATATATTGGTGTCTAATATCAATCAACGTCCTGATCTACTGCAAAATGTTGTTGGCAACCAAAACAATTGGATACAGTTAAACGTAGTTGGGAAAAAGAGTAACCGTTCAGGAATTGGGACAAGAATCAAGGTAGTGACTGGAAATCACGTTCAGTATCGTGAAGTGCAGAGTGGAGGGAGTTATCTATCATTCCATGATTTGCGTACACATTTTGGTGTTGGTGAAGCGAAACAGATTGATTATATAGAAATTCGGTGGACATCTGGTCAAACTGACAGCAGTACAGATCTACCAGTTAATCATAGATATGTAGCCGTTGAAGGCGAAAAAATTGTTCCGTTAGAAAAAGCAAGTAGTAATTAGGTTCATATTTGAGGTGCATTTTGAAACATTTATTTATTTTGTTAACACTTATGTTTGTTGGCGTATCAACATCTTTTGCTGTTGAAGAACTTGAAGATTCACTATTCTTGTATATGTCCTTTGATACAATTGATCGTGACGAGGTTATAGACCATTCTATATATGGAAACAATGGTGTAATTATGGGTGATACAGAACATGTTGAAGGAAGGTTCGATAAAGCCCTTGAATTTGATGGAGATTCAGACTTTGTAGAAATCCCACACCATGAATCGTTGACAGTAGACGAAGCTGTTACTGCTATGGCTTGGATCAAAACTGAGAGACATGCAGGACCCGATAATGGACAATGGCAAGGGATCTTTGCAAAGGGAAATAGTCCACGTTCCTATAGTTTATGGACTGAGAGAAATAGCAAGTGTTTACACTTAAGTATAGGTCCGCCCAACGGAGGTGGGAGTGTGTGCAATGGTGAAATTGCGTTAAATGTGTGGCAACATGTTGCTGTTCAATTTAATGATGGTACGCACCGTTATTGGATCAACGGAGAAAAAGTTGGAGAAATCAGTAACAAACCGAATCCGCCTGGATTAGAAGACACAAATCCTGTGGTAATTGGAACAGCAGGTGGAAATAATATACGTTGGTTTCTCGGTTTGATTGATGAAGTCCGTATTTGGAATCGCGCTCTCACTGAAGATGAAATCAAGGATCAGATGAATAAAGGGCATTTTGAGATATTTCCTGTTGACCCACGCCAAAAACTAACAACGACATGGGGTTATCTGAAAGTAAAACAATAACTTGTCGTACAATCATCAATTGTTCGTCGCATCAATAAATCAGGGTTATTCAGTTTTAGGTATTTTGACAGATATTTATAACATTCGTGAATTAGATGCGTAGGTCGGGTAGAGCGTAAGCGGAAACCCGACATGATAACCGAAAACAATACATGTCGGGTTTCGCTTACGCTCTACCCGGGGAATGCCAATAAGACATTCATTCCCGCCAAATGCCTAAATGGCATTTGTAGCGTTGATTTGGGGGAATGCCAAAAGGCATTCATACCGTTGATTTCTTGATTTGGACCTACGATATAAACTTTAAGTAACACACATCAACTGATAATTCTTAAAACTAAATAACCCTGTCAATAAATACTAATGAAGGAATAAAATGAGAATTATAAGTATAATGTTAGTTTTAATTTCATTAATTGTATCTGTCTCTTTCGCACAGAATGAACTGGATGATTCACTGATTCTTTACATGTCTTTTGATACGATTGATGATGAGAAGGCTACAGACCATTCAATGCATGGAAACCATGGCGATATAAAGGGGGATCCGAAACTTGTTGAGGGTAAATTTGGTAAGGCGTTGCAGTTAAATGGACAAAGTGACTGGGTTGAAATCCCGCATCATGAAAGTCTCACTGTTGATAAGAACGTTACCGTCATGGCTTGGATTAATGCTGAAAGACATACCGGACCGAATAACGCACAATGGCAAGGTATACTGGCAAAAGGTAATAACCCACGTTCCTATAGTTTCTATACTGATTCCGCTTGCGAATGTTTGCATTTCAGTGTTGGTCCACCGAATGGGGGAGGCACTCTCAGCCAAGGGAAAGTGCAGCTAAACGTTTGGCAACATGTAGTCGCTCAGATAGATAATGGAACGCACCGTTATTGGATAAATGGCCAGAAAGTCGGGGAATCTGTTAACAAACCGGATCCGCCAGGTTTAACAGACACATCTAATGTCTTTATTGGAACAGATAGCGGTGGTGCTGCGCAAATGTACCTCGGTTTGATGGACGAAGTGCGTATCTGGAATCGCGCACTCACTGAAGATGAAATTAACGAACAGATGAATAAAGGGCATTTTGAGATATTTCCAGTGGACCCACGACAGAAACTAACAACAACATGGGGACATCTCAAAGTAGAATAACCTAAGTTGCTTGCTACCTATTATTTGTTGGAGGGTTTTCTAACCCCGATTGATAACAGAAAATAGAAAAACAACGAATGCTGATACGACTTGTCATAAATCGGGGTTAGAAACCCCTCCAACAAGAGTATTCTGAAAGTAGGTGGCAACTTAGGTTAGAATAATAAAACTAATATCATTTTTATAACTGGGTCAAAATTGATTTAACATTGTCAGAAAATGAGTCTAAAATGATTACTTAATCAATAAGGAGAAAATCATGAAAACTTTATGTATTATGGTAACGATAATCGCAGTATTTACGTCTATTTCTTATGCCTTAATTGAGCCAGAGGATGCACTGATTCTTTATATGTCCTTTGATACTATTGAGGGTGATGAGGCCATTGACCATTCAAAATATGGAAACAATGGTACTATAGTTGGCAATCCAGAGCATGTTGAGGGACAATTTGGAAAAGCTCTAAAACTAAATGGTTCATCTGATTGGATTGAAATTCCACATCATGAAACTCTTACTGTTGATGAAGCAGTTACTGTTATGGCTTGGATAAATCCAGAAAGGATTTCAGGACCTAACAATGCACAGTGGCAAGGTATCTTAGCAAAGAGCAATGGTCCACGTTCCTATAGTTTCTATACAGAGACAGGAAAGGGGTGTTTACACTTTAGTGTAAATGGGGGCGGAAGTTCTTGTGATGGTAAGGTTGTAGAAAACCAATGGCAACATGTTGCTGCACAAGTATCTGATGGATTCCATCGCTATTGGATAGATGGCAAAAATGTTGGTGAATACGGTGGAAAAGCCAATCCACCTGGGGCTGCTGATACTATGAATGTCTTTATTGGTAAGACACATGAAGGTGCACGTGAATTCATGGGTCTAATTGATGAGGTGCGTATTTGGAGTCGGGCACTTACCGAAGATGAAATCAGCGAACAGATGGAGAAAGGACACTTTGAACTTTTTCCAGTTGACCCACGGCAGAAATTAACAACTACGTGGGGAACTATAAAAGCAAATAAACGATAATTATATTCCTGATAGAATTTGTCCTGTCACGAATTTTTTCAAAAACTTCAAATTTTGAAGAATAAAATTATCTTTGGAGGATAATTAAATTATGAAGTCTATTTTTGTTGTATTGACTCTCACTTTATTCGTTGCTGCATTTTCTTTTGCAGCGGATGAAACAGATGACACACTCATCCTCTACTTCTCTTTTGACGAATTAGATGGAGAGAATACTATTGATCACTCACAATATAGTAATAACGGTGTAATTAATGGCACACCAGAACACGTAGATGGCAAGTTTGGTAAAGCTTTGAAATTAAACGGTACAACTGACTGGGTGGAAGTGCCACATGACCCAAGTCTAACCGTTGAATCCGGTGTAACAGTCATGGCATGGATTAATGCTGAAAGACACATGGGACCGAATAACCAACGTTGGCAAGGAATTTTGTCAAAAGGTAATGGTCCCAGATCGTATAGTTTCTATACAGAATCACCAAGTTTATGTATGCATTTTAGTGCTGGTGGTGGAAGTACCTGTTCAACTGAACTTCCTCTTAATGAATGGATACATGTTGTTGCTCAAGTTGATGGAGAATTCCATAGGTATTGGCTAAATGGAGAAAATATCGGTGAATTTGGCGGGAAGACTCCATTACCAGGTGCTGGCGATACATCAAATGTCTTTGTTGGAACTACAGCTGAGGGAGCTAATAGACGGTTTCTCGGTTTGATTGATGAAGTTCGAATTTGGAATCGTGCCCTAACTGAAGAAGAAGTTATTGCTGAAATGGAAGTTGGGTTTCAATCTGGTACTGCAGTCGACCCAAGAGATAAATTAGCAACGACTTGGGGAACTATTAAGTACGAGCAATAACTGATTTCTAGCTTACACCAATTGGTTCTTTAAGGTGAACTCTTTTGGGTTCACCTTAACATTTTCAATAAAAATAAAGGGGTGATACTAAGTGAAAGGAAAATTTATCGCATCGGCAGAAGTTGAACGTGATGAATTAGACTGGGGGACAGTCGGTTGGTTGAGTCGTCCAGAGTCTACTGGTGCAAAAGATATTGTAGCTATGGAAGTCAGTTTATCACCTGGCTATGGTCATGATTTCCATAAACATCCTGAACAGGAAGAGGTGATATACGTTATAGAAGGCAGCGTGGAACAGTGGCTTGAGGATAAGAAGCAAACCTTAAATGCGGGAGATTCAGTCTTTATTGCTGCGGATGTTGTCCATGCATCCTTCAATGTTTCGTCTCAACCAGCGAAGTTATTTGTCACTCTCAGTCCAAGTAAAGGTGAAGAGGGATACCAACTCATTGATGTTTATGATGAGACACCTTGGAATAATCTTCGTTGAAATACCGATATTGTTGGGATTGATAAAAAAAGACTAAATTACCATAAGATAAAAAAACACCATGTTGGACATATATTATGCTTGAAACGCAAGTAACTGAGTCATCTTTGCAAATCCGACAGCAGATGCGAGAATTCTACGAAACATCAGAATCCTATAAGAACCTCTTGGCTGCGCATGACGAGAATTATTTCCGTCACTATGTAGACTTGGTAATTCGTTTTGCTCCAAAAGGTTCAAAGATATTAGATCTCGGTTGTGGAAACGGTGTCTCGGCCCGCATGTTAAATCAAGCAGGTTATGATGTAGTTGGTACAGATATTTCAAAACTCTTTCTTGAAGAAGCGCAAGACTGGGAAAATGCGAAATTACGATACCAAGTATGTGATGTTTTGGAGCTGCCTTTTGATGACGAGTCTTATGACGTAGTTTGTTCAAACGAACTGATAGAACATCTACCTGACGTAGAAACCGCATTAAAGGAGATGATTCGTATTGTTCGAAAAAGTGGAAGGATAGTACTTTCTGGTCCGAATATCAGTTCTCCTTTAACACCATTCCTTGATTGGTTACGTTTGATGTGCGGCAAAGAAGGGAGACCCGTTTGGGGTGAAACAAAAAAACAGGCATTTCAACAATTAATGCACAACTTGAGTCTCTACATACGAAAACGCTTATTAACAAAAACCCCAAATTTTATATATCGCACACCAGAACTGCAAGCAAATGCTGTGGGGGGTGATGCAGACAGTGCTTATTTCGCAAATCCAATTGATCTCGTCCAATTTTTTAAATTACATGGAATACGTATAACAAAAAAAGCTGTTGGCTTTGGCATAAAAGGAAGGATTATTGCGAATGTATTTCCATATTTAAGTCCTTACATTACTATGGTTGTTCAAAAATGAACATTCGTTCAAATGATTTTGTATTAGAAATAGGAAGCGGTCATAATCCGAATATACGCTCTGATGTTTTGTGTGATAAATTCATTGATGATGACGAACAACGCGGCGGTAAGATTGTTACTGATAGACCAATCGTTGAAGCAGACGGACAGTTTTTACCTTTCGCAGATAATTCCTTTGATTATATTATCTGCTTACATGTATTAGAGCATGTGGAAGATCCAAAATATCTTCTCTCAGAAATGAGACGAGTGTCCACCAGAGGATATATTGAAACTCCGTCTGAAGTAGGTGAGTTGATATATGGTTGGCCCTATCACAACTGGATAGTTAACGAGGTTGATGGTAAACTTGTAATTAGAAAAAACGAAAAGAAAGCTGAGTTCGGTCAACTTTTTCATACTTTGGCTGCAAAGGATAAGTATTGGAGGAAGTTTCATATCATGCACCATCGTTTATTCCTTGTCCAATATGAATGGGAAGACAAGATTGACTACGAAATTTTAGACCAACCGGAATCTCCGTTAAATTTGAAATGTCCACATACCATTGAAGAATTATTGTCATCTCCACACCAAAACAAAAATAATGACCAATTGCTATTAACTTTGAAAAGTTTGGTCCCCAGAAAATTTGTATCACCCATAAAATTATTTATTTCAAAAAAAAGGAGACGACAAAGGAAATCTTTAAAAGAAATTCTTGTCTGTCCGAAGTGTAAGGGTGAAATTATGTGGGACGAACATCATGTAATTTGTCAGAAGTGCGAAAAGTCTTATCTTATAATTGATGGGATTCCGAGAATGACTATAACACCTACGAATTCTGTATAATGCTGGAAAATTAATTCACCGTTGAGATTTTGGAAATGCCTAATTTTAACTCAAGAGCATTTTATAGCGACTTAGGTAATAACGTCATTTATAAAAGGATATAAAAGGAAAAACTACAATAGATGAAAATTTTTACATTTACATTGTCATTTTAATCATGATTTTCAGTGGAAGTATTGATATTTGTTTTGCACAGGAAGATTCTGCGGCAGCGTGGATGCCAGATGCAATTCTGCGGAAAGTCGTACGAAGAGCACTTAAATTGGATCCAGATGCTGAACTTACGCAGGAATCTCTAAAAGGGTTGACTAAGTTAAATACTCACTATCGGGAGTTTCGAGATCGCGGGGATGGATTTATTGCAGACATAACCGGCTTGGAATATGCAACAAATTTAGAATTGTTGGTCCTTGTTCCAGAAGGGATTAGTGATATTAACCCGCTTGCGGGATTAACAAAATTAACATGGTTAGACATAACCTCAAACCAAATCGACGATATTAGTGCTGTCGCAGGATTGGTAAACCTTACAGCATTACAGCTTATAGGAAATCCTACCTCCAATCTTAGTGTGATAACAAATTTAACGAAACTAACCATCCTTAATATTCCGGATTCCATCATGGACGACCTTAGTTTGCTCCAGGAGATCTTACGAAAAAACCCGGATCTAACAACAGTGAATTTTGATTTTGATATTAGAAACACTGTCAAGAGTAGAATCACCAAGATCGGATTTTCTGAGGAGGCACCACAGACCTACAATGAAGGAGATGAGGTTCAAGTAAACGTGACATTTGACGCGGATGGAACGCGCCATGCCAATGCTAAACCCTACGTGATTGTGTATATGGGAGAGCAAATTCCCGAGAATGAGCGGCATGCAGAATGGACATCTTCAAAAGATACCAATTCAACGGAGGTAACCTTTATATATGAGGTGCTCCCCGGCGATGATACGTCCAACGTGACAATAAAACCAAATAGTCTAACAGTTCCTAAGGGATCATTCATTGTTGATAACAATGGAACGTTCGTTTATGGCGGAACCGGGGATCAGCAGTCGGTAGTGGTAATTCCTACCGGTTATACACCTGTAGATGGGACATTGCATCAAATCGTTTTTAGTGAATTTCTATTTCAATCTATAAACGAACTTCATTCAATGCCACAATGGATTGAGATCTACAACATAAGCACAGTTGATGTAAATCTGCGGGGGTGGCAATTACAGTTAAAACGCCATCCGGAATATCCTATAATACATGAAACAAGGCAAAGAACCTATTTTGGAACGGACGGTGCAAATTCAGATAGATTTTGTTGTCCCTGCTCACGAAGCACGTTTAATCGTTACATCATCAGAATCAGCTCGAAATTCTGGTGGGAAAGTACTTGAACCCGAACAAATCTATAATTTATTCAGTCACCACTCAGTTGAATTCAATTGGAATACAAACAATAAGAACAATATGATAGTAACAGATGGTTTTTCGCTAACGCTCCTTGATGCTAATGGTACACTGATTGATACGATAGGGAACTTAAATGGAGGTGGAGGCACCGCATGGGAAATTCCTAAACGCCTCCTTAATGTTCGTGTATCATTTATTCGGCGTTTTGATGAAGATACACCTCGCCTGGGCACAGAACGTAAAGGATGGATACCTGCGGATAAAGTAAAAAACCCGTCTGAAGGCATATATTACGGACACTTATCAGATATTGGCACGCCTGTGGTTATCGTAGCAAAAATACCCCACTACCTGTTAATTTATCAGCATTCACAACGAATGTTGTTTCAGGGAATATCGTTATCAAATGGACTACGGAATCGGAGTTAAACAACGCTGGTTTTTATGTGCTACGGAGTCAGTCGAGTCCCGGGAATTATGAAATGCTCAATACTAAGTTAATTCCGGGAGCAGGCACAACAGGTCAACGCTCATCTTACATGTTTACAGATACAACTGCTATGCCTGGTGTTATGTATTATTATCAACTTTTAGATGTGTCGTATAGTGGTGTCCGTAACGTACTCGGAACGCAAAGGGTACGTGGTATACTATCGCCAGTTAGTAAACGTGTGACGCAATGGGGCAAACTGAAAAACGTTAGATGAACCAATATATAAATTTGCGTGATTAAGGATTTTGGAATTTATCGTGAACGATCTTTAAACCTTACTAACTCATCACTTTGTCCCCGAGGCGTTGAATATACAAAATGAATAATACAAACAACATAGAAAACAGAAACATTGTGATAATAGGCGGCGGAACTGCAGGCTTTGCAGCGGGTGTTTATACATCTCGTGCGATGTTGGAACCAGTTCTAATTACAGGAGACGCACTTGGCGGTCAACTCTCCTTAACACTTGATCTTGAGAACTACCCCGGATTTTTCGGCAATGAGGCATCTGTATTCATTCAAGGTATGCAAGAACAGGCTGAGCGATTTGGTACTGAAGTTAAATTTGACACAGTCACTGAAGTTGATTTCGCGCAGCATCCATTTGTCGTAAAAACTTATGAAAAAACGTACCATGCAAAATCAGTTATTATTTGTACAGGTGCTTCTCCACGCACTTTAGACATTCCCGGTGAGGAGGGATATGGTGGACGTGGGGTGTCGTACTGTGCTACATGTGATGGATTTTTCTTTCAAGACGAACGGCTCATCGTTGTCGGCGGTGGGGACGCAGCATTGGAGGAAGGTATTTTTCTAACAAAATATGCGTCTGAGGTATTTGTAGTTCACCGTCGCGATCAACTCCGTGCCAGCCAAATTATGCAGGAACGGGCATTCAAAAACGATAAGATCAAGTTTATTTGGGACACCGTTGTTGAAGAAATTTGCGGCGATGACGATAAGGTGACAGGTGCAAAACTAAAAAATGTCAAAACAGGCGAAACTGAACTATTCCCAATTGATGGTGTATTTATCTTTATAGGTCATATTCCGAATACAGAACTATTTACAGATGTAATTGACATGGATGATCAGGGGTATATCATCGTTGACAGTATGCAACGGACAAATATAGATGGTGTTTTCGCCGCAGGTGATGTACATGACCATGTGTTTCGTCAAGCGATTACGGCTGCAGGTGCTGGGGCAGCAGCAGCTATCGCTTCTGAAAAGTTTATCGCTGAATTGGAGAACCGAGCATATCCGGGGAACTGATATGTATAGGTGAACTTAAAGAAGGTTGATATTCATCGGCAGGATAAAGTAAAATATTGATATGGTTTACATAAGAGAGCGGCCCGATTCGAACTTTGCTTCGCTGCCGCACGATAGATACGATATTGTGACCAAAGATGCCCTGCAGAAATTTCCTGAAGACATCTTGAAAACAGTCTTAGAACGCGCGGATTTTAAGTTTATAGAATTTGTGGAAGGCAAATTCACTACCGTTGAGGTGCGACAGATTGATAGCCTCATAAAGGTACAACTTGATGACCAGATTGTTTTGGTACACATTGAGTTTCAGGTGAGTGATAGTACTTCTCCGAATATGGTACGCCGCAACGGAGGTTATCTCGGCAGGTGTTATGAGATGTACGGCCTGCCTATCCTTTCTCACGTAATCTATCTTCGTCCCAATGCTGGGGGGAATGATCCAGGTGGTTACAGGCAAGACGTACCAAACCATAGGTTCATCGTTGAGTACAAAGTGATTCGTCTGATTCAACTTGATGGACAATCTGTTTTTGATGAACAAAATGCTGGACTTATGCCATTCGCGCCGCTGATGCAGCCACCGGCTGGCATGGAGCGGCTCCAATGGGCAATTCAATGTAACGAAAGGACAAAGACACTCTCATTACCCTCAAATATTCGGAGTAATCTTCTTGTATCACAGTGGGTGATGAGTGGTTTAATTCATCCACATCAAGCAATTGCTAATTTCATAAAGGGGGGAATCGTGCAAGAATCTTCAGTATATCAACATCTTGTAGAGACAGCAGGTGAAGAGCGTTACCAACGAGGAATACAACAGGGAACTGAACAAGGGGCACGACAAGGTACTATTAGATCACTTTGTGGTGTGCTTGAGTTTCGGTTTGATGGACATGCTGTTCAGGCACTTAGGCCTGCACTGGAAAGCATTCAAGATTTGCAGCGTCTTGAGGAGTTGCATCAAGAAGCTTTACGCGCAGAAACCTTTGAAGCGTTCGCCCGCACTTTGGGCATGAACGGAAACGAGCAATAGGTTCAGGGAACATCGGTTATTGAAGCAGTAGTTTTTTGTCGGAGGTAGTTAGGCAAGAATCTTCACTATATCAACATCTTGTAAAGACAACAGGCGCGGATGCAGCATCTATTACCTCTGAAAAGTTTGTTGCAGAATTGGAAAACCGACCATATCCTGGGAATTGAGTAATTAGGTTTTATTTTATGGAAAATAACAAAAAACAACGACTATCCCTCGGTTTAGACTCAAGCACACAGAGTCTGTCGGCAATCATCATAGACATTGACAATGCAGAAAAATGCTTTGAACACGCTCTTGACTATCGTGTAGATGCGCGAACCAACTGCTTCGGTATAGGTGAGAATTATATTTTGCCACCGAAGTCTGATGGTGAAGCAGAACAACCACCATTGATGTACCTTGCATCGCTTGACGCAATGTTCACTGATATGCGAAAGGCTGGTGTTGCATTAGAAAATATCGTTGCAATCAACACATCGGGACAACAACACGGGCATGTTTATCTGAATAAGAATGCTTCTATAATTTTCTCAAACTTACAAAGGCAAGAAAGTAGCACTTTAGAATTAAAGACCCTATTAGCTGGAATCTTTTCTTATCCCACTGCACCAATATGGATGACTGCTAATACTGTTTCGCAGACAAACCATGTTCGAGAAGGTGTTGGTGGAAAGTCAGTGATGATTCAACTATCAGGCTCGGATGCACCTTTGAGATTCACTGGTGCAGTTATTCGACGTGTTGCCGAACAATTCCCTGAAGAATATGCATCAACAGAAAAAATCCAACTCATCAGCAGTTTTATTCCCGCAGTGTTAACAGGCAATCCAAATGTACCAATAGATATTGGTAATGGGTGTGGCATGTCTCTGATGAATTACTCTGACAAGATTTGGGATACGGAATTGGTTGCTGCAACAGCAGATGGTTTACCGGGTGGTTTTGAGGATTTGCTAAAGAAATTGCCGGAACTTACTACACCCGACACAGTTGTTGGAAATATCTCAACCTATTTTGTAGAAAAATATGGGTTTTCAAAGGAATGTGCAATCATAGCAGGATCAGGGGACAATCCCCAAGCCAAAGTGCCGATTTCAGGAGACCTTCTCAGCCTCGGTACAAGTTTCGTAAATATGGTTTCTACGGATGGGAATACACTTGATCCAGAAGGCTATGCGAATGCAATGTATGATGGCATTGGTCGTCCGTTTATGTTCGGATGCCGCACGAATGGTGCGATGGTTTGGGATGCTGTCAGAAATCTGTATGGACTTTCAAAGGAAGTATATGAGCCTGCCGAAGCAACTTTAAGAGACATATCACTCGGAAGATATATAACATTTTGGCAACCGAATACTGAATCTTTCCCTGTCTCAGGTGCTTTTGAAATAATAAGAACAACAGAACCGAACACACCAAATTTAGCGAAAGATTATACTGGTGTAATAGAGACAAGTCTTGCAGCTGTATATATCTATTCCCAAGTGTTTACTAAACAGACAAGAGAACCCCTTTACGTAACTGGGGGTGCGACAGATAGTCCTCAAATTATGCGGCGTGTTGCAGGCATTTGGAATAGATCTGTTGTTTCAGTTGAGAAGGGAGGTGCTGCGCTTGGGGCTGCAGTAGCGGGTACAAAAGTTTTTTTTCACCAAAATGAGAATCCTTTTGATATTGAAAAATTCTGTGCATCTATTTTAAAACGTGGGGAACACATTCAACCTAACGATGCTGATGTAGCAGCCTATCACGGTGATGGTAATTATCTTTCAAGATTCCGTCAAGAATATGAGCGTATCATGAGTGATAACCCAATTTAGTTGATTAATTTAAAACTAAAAATCTAAGAATATACCACATGAAGCATTATGAATAAAATAACCCAGATTCTTGGAAAAGAGAAGTTAACTCACATTGATGATAAAGGAGACACGAAGATGGTTGATGTTGGCAGCAAACCACAATCTTTACGTACCGCAATTGCAAGTGGGCATGTGACTGCACAACCCGAAACCTTAAATCTCATTGAAGAACAACAGATGAAGAAGGGCAACGTGTTGGAGGTGGCACGACTGGCAGGTTATATGGCAGCAAAGAGAACAAGTGACCTTATACCTCTGTGTCACCCACTAAATCTCACATCAATCCGAGTAGATGTTTCTATAGAAAATGAGAGGATAGAAATTGAAGCAGAGGTACAGACCATTGGTCGCACTGGCGTTGAGATGGAAGCACTTACTGCCGTTTCTGTTGCAGGATTAACAGTATATGATATGTGCAAAGCTGTTGACAGAGAGATGGCTTTATCTGATATAAAATTAGTAAAGAAAACTGGTGGAACAAGCGGAGATTTCAGTTTGTAATACCAACACAATAAGCGTTTTGTTAGTACCCAGAAAAAGTGTTATAATAGTTTAATCGGGGAATAATTAAAAAAAGAAAAAAATATAAGTGGAGAAAGAAAAATGCGTCGAATTATCATAGCAAGCATGGTTGTTTTTCTATTCGTATGTACAACAACTTTCGCAACAGATTATGTGCTTATCATCGGCGGTGTGGCTGGTGAGAAATCTTATTATGACAAGTTTTGGAGTGCAACTTCACGCTTTCACGAATTACTTACTCAGCAATACGGATATTCTGAAGAGCAAATTACATTTTTATTTGAAGATGAGGGTTCAACTCAAGGACTCGTCACAGGGCAAGCTAAACGTGAACCTATATTAAAAGCATTTGCACAACTTGCGGATAAGGTACAACCGACAGATAGATTTATTTTATTGATGATAGGACATGCTTCAAGTTCATCGGGAGGGGTGAAGTTTAATTTACCCGGTCGCGATATTACACAACAAGAATACACTGATATTGTCAATAAAATTTCTGCCAAGCAACAACTACTCGTTTTTGGCTTTCAATACAGTGCAAGGATGGTCAAAAATATCAGTGCTGAGGGGCGAATTATCGTCACATCAAGTTCTGTCAGAGAGGGGCATGCTTCCCAAGCAAGTTTCGGGGATCTATTTGTTGATGTCTTCTCAGAACCAACCGCAGATGCAAACACCGATGGCGCAATATCCCTCTTAGAGGCATATCTCTGGCTGCAATCTCGTGTTGATAAATGGTACGAAGAGGACGGTTCGGTTCAGGTAGAACACCCCCACCTTGATGACAATGGAGACGGCCGGGCATCGCGTAAGGATGTTGTAGCAAACGGAGAAGGAACACTTGCTGGTAAGACCTACTTAGGCAAACGTCTTACACCGCTGCCACCAATAGATTCAACTACTGCAGAAAACAATCAAGAAGGATTGGAACAGACACCTGAGAATGGTAATGAGCTTGACGAAGTTTTACCGCCACATTTACAAGAACAGGGTACAATGAAAGGGAATACCTCTTTACCCTATAATTTCATAAGTGAAGCTGACGAACAAGACATAATTAAACGAATAGAAAACGCACCTTCATCTGATGACTATCCAAAAAACGGTGCCGTTGTATTATGGGAAGCGGAAGTATATAATGTAAATGAAGAGGGTAAACATATCTATTCCACGCGTCGTATCGTAAAAATCTTTAATGAAGATGGACATCACTTCGGTGAGATTAAAATCCCTTATGCTCAAGGGGGTGATGATGTTACTATTCATCATGCTTATACGCTACAACCTGATGGCAAAAAAATAGATTTAGATAAGAACGAAATTGTACGCGGAATTACACCAGCAAGTGCTGAAGCAGCTGGACTGCTTGTTAATACACGTTTGATGTACTTTGAATTACCAGAAATCTCAGACGGTTGTGTAATAGACTATGCTTATTCTGCTAAGAACTTTAGGGATGCAATGAAAGGTGAGTTTTTTCAACAGGTGTATTTTCAAGTTGAGGAACCTGTAAAATATTACCGACTTACTACACATATCCCAAAGAAAAAACAACTTCTTTATCGCGTTGACGGCCCAATAATCAAACCCACGATTACTGAAAACAATTATACGCGCACTTATACTTTTGAGACACAAGATGTACCAGCATTAAGTAGAGAACCATTGATGCCAGATGTTTCGGACCTTGCCTATAACATTAGTGTTTCTTCACTAAAATCTTGGGATCAATTGGTCACTTGGTACGCTACACTCATTCGTGAACAGGATAGAATTACGGAAGAAATTGAGAAGAAAACGAAAGAGATTCTTACAGGTGCATTAACACGTCAAGAAAAAATTAAGCGATTGTATGAATACGTTGCAACAAACATAGATTATGCTGGGGATGAACGCGGAATTTGGGGTATTAAACCTTATCCAGCTGCAAAGGTTTTGGAATTAGAATGGGGTGACTGCAAAGGCAAGTCCACTCTTCTTTCAACAATGCTTCGTGTTGCAGAGATTGATTCTTATCCAGTGCTAATTTCTGCAGGTAAAGCAAGTCAAATAGTCACTGATGTGCCTTCACTCTCCTACTTTAATCATATGATACTTGCAGTAGATGGTGGAAAAAATAAAGATCTGATTTGGCTTGATCCAACTGCGAGTACTTACGCTTATGGAGATTTCCCATCCGCTGACCAAAACAGATGGACCCTTATTGTCAATACCGATGCTGATACTACCAAGGGTATCGTTGTAGATACACAAAGTACAAACAGCAGTGATCGTCAGAAACTGGATGGTGAGATGTTAAAAAAACATCTCTATGCTTTGCAAAAGAGTCCATTACTTCCTGCTAACGCAAACGTCCGTAAGACCTCAACAAAAATTAGAGTAAAAGAGGATTTGAGTGTTGAAGTAACACATCAGTTGCAAGTCTCTGGAGATTTCAATGCCAGATTACGTGCACGACTAAAAAACACCAGTCATCGTGAAGAACGGATGCATTTGTTACGCAACACATTAGAATTGGATGAGCGCGCTAAAATAGAACATTTTGAATTCTCTAATACAGAACAGTTAGGTCCTGAATTAGAAATTAACATTACTTGGTCCTGTAAGGAATACTTGTATAAGATGGGTGACCAATATATTCTGGAGTTACCAGTTGCGAAACATCCGTATGCTGAATTATTGCAGGAAGAGGACCGCATCCATCCAGCAGTTTTAGGGAAAGCACTAACGCTTGAGGAAAATATTACTGTAGAAACAGATGCACCATTTATCGTCAAAATGGTGCCAGAAGAAAAGAAACTTAAAACAGATATTGCTGACCTTCAATTGCATTACAAGAAATCTGATCAAAAAGCTGAAATGAAACAGACGGTTCGCTTCCATTCTCCCACTGTGAAAGCAGAAAATGTTTCGCAACTCATGGATGTCGTCAGAATCGCTGCAAATCCGAGCACCAAACGTTTTATTCTCACCCGAAAAATGAATTAAGCAGTCTGCATTCAAAGCAGAACTCATATCCAATATAAAGGAGAAAGTAGATGCCAGCCACAGAAGAAGTCAAAGCCATTGAAGAATTGATGGAAAGTCAAGAATTAATTGTTGCACAGCTGAGAAAAGTCATTATTGGTCAAGAAGAGGTAATCAATCAGATGTTGATGGCTCTTTTTGCTGGGGGGCATTGTCTCGTAGAAGGTGTCCCCGGTTTAGCAAAAACCCTAATGATTAAAACACTTTCCGACATACTCAATCTCAAATTCAAGCGAATCCAGTTTACGCCAGATCTAATGCCTGCTGATATTATCGGTACAGATGTGCTTGAAGAGGACCGCACAACCGGTCATCGTACCCTACGATTCATTCAGGGACCAATTTTCGCTAATATCCTTCTTGCTGATGAGATAAATCGAACACCCCCGAAAACACAAGCAGCCCTTTTGGAAGCAATGCAGGAACACCATGTTACTGCAGGTGGCACAGAATACAAATTAACAGAACCTTTCTTTGTACTTGCAACCCAAAATCCAATTGAACAGGAAGGCACCTATCCATTGCCCGAAGCACAGCTTGACCGATTTATGTTTAAAATAGTTATTGATTATCCATCTGAGGAGGAAGAGGTAGATATCATCGCGGCAACCACTGGTGCTGAAGAACCAGAATTAGAAACTGCCCTTTCTGGTGATGCTATTGTCTCACTACACCAAATCGTGAGAAGAGTACCAGCAGCGGACAATGTCGTTCAATATGCAGTAAAACTTGCCCGAGCTACACGGCCAAAAGAAAAAGATTCACCAGAATTTGTCCAACAATGGGTGCGGTGGGGAGCAGGTCCACGTGCGGGGCAGTATCTTATTTTGGGGGCAAAAGCAAGAGCTATTCTTAAAGGTCGTTATAACGCCTCAATTGAGGATGTAAAATCTGTTGCACCAGCAGTGTTAAGGCATCGTTTGTTAACAAATTTCCATGCAGAGGCTGAAGGTGTTGATGCTGATTCGGTTGTTCAGCAACTTGTAGAGACAGTTCAGGAACCTTCTGTCAAAATGTAGTATACTCATAAAGTTCATTGTTCCTATTATATTGGGATGTAAAACCATGAAGGTATCGGTCATAATCCCAGTCTTGAATGAAGAACAAGCAATCGCTAAGGTTATTGACGACATACCCAAGACATTAGTTCACGAGATAATTGTAGTAGATAACGGGTGTACCGACCAAACCGCTGAAATTGCCCAAAGAAATGGAGCGAAAGTTGTAAAGGAACCGCATAAGGGATACGGCAGTGCATGTATGACGGGAATTAAAACAGTTGATTCATCCGACATCATCGTGTTCTTAGATGGTGATTATAGTGACGACCCAACACAGATGCATACGCTTGTTGAACCTATCAAAGAAGGTATCGCAGATTTTGTCATAGGCACTCGTGTACCGTGTGAAAAAGGCGCGATGTTCCCCCAAGCAGTATTCGGTAATAGGTTGGCAACTTACTTAATGAAAGTCTTATTCAATGCCCAGTTTTCCGATTTAGGTCCATTTCGGGCTATCCGATATGAACACCTCTGCGCATTAAATATGCAGGATAAAAACTACGGTTGGACAATAGAGATGCAGCTCAAAGCTGCAAAAAGTGGGATGACTATACTTGAAGTACCTGTCAGATACCGGAAGCGAATTGGAACATCAAAGATTAGCGGTACTTTCATCGGAAGCATCCGTGCTGGTGTCAAAATATTGACTTCTCTTTTTAAGTACGGTATCTCCATCTAATCCGCACCGTAAACTGAAGTTCAATTTGATAACTTAGATTCTCAACCAGTTAGATAGGATATGAAGAATTTTAGACACGAACAATATTGGTACATTAAAAGACATAATTTCTTACGTGATCTCTCTAAAACAGACGCTGATGCCCTATCTACAATTACTAAATTCAAAAAACTAAAACATGGTGAACATATTAGTCAACAAGGTGTTTATCTGATTAAAGAAGGTAGGATAAAAATATCTGAAAATCTGTCAGATACTAAATCTGTCAAATTAGAAAAGCAGCCTGATAATTCAGAAATAGAGATGAATGTACAGACAACAGAGGTGTTGGACCAAGGTGAGATTTTTGGCGTTTTAGACGATAAAGATGAACACTTTAGCATTGACTTAAACCCACACATTTTTGCAGAAACTTTGACTGAAGTTTGCATGGGTGCTATAACAATTCGTGATTTTAAGTTTTTCCTTAAACGAAAACCGCATTTGGTCTTACCTCTGCAGAAAAAATTAAACTATTCTAAAGAGATAAGAGAATTCAACTTGCATTATTTCGGAAAAAGTAACTTCATCAAAAAAAGTATCGCTTTTTCTAATAACAATTTATTTAGTGTATTTGATGTAAAAAGTAAACATACCAACGCATTGAGCAATATTGCTTTCAGGTGTGTAACCTCACGATTGGCTTTGCTATTACAGAATCTTGCATTGCCTCCCAATTCCAAAGGAATTGTTTTTACACAGCGCGTATCAAAAAAACAAATAGCAAAGTTAATTGGAAGTTCAACCGAAACAATTGAAAAACAAATAAAGACTTTAAGTGAACATAAAATAGTTGATTTACATAAGGGAAAGATACAAATTACAAATCTATGGAAACTGAAGAAAATTGCTGATGCAAGAATGAAAACTTTACTATCCTCTAAAGTATCTACTAACACACAGGGTTACGAGTATGACTTGCAAGCAATGACAAATCTTCAAGGGGAAGTCAAGTCTGATTCAAACACCACTCAGGCATCAACATAGTATAACCTAAGTTGCCCCCTATGTAGCACAATCTTCCAGATTGTGTCATAAGGACGCAAACTGGAAGTTTACGCTACTATTATGTAGAAGTTGGGTTAGTATAGAATTATGCATGACAATGTACCGGAATAAAGGTTTTTTTATGAAGATTACCAATCCCTATCTTAATTTTGACCAACAGATGGTTGGCGACATTTACACAAGCAGTGAAGTCATGGACAATCTAACAGTATTGTGCGATGACTTTGGGGCCCGTTTTGCCGGAACTCCTGAAGAATATAAAGCAGCAACCTTTATCGCTGAAACATTTACCCGTTACGGACTCAAAAATGTTAGATTAGAGGATTACCCTTATGCTGGGTGGACACGTGGAAATGCAACGCTTAGAATAATAGAACCTATTGAACGAGATTTACATTGCATTTCACTACCATACTGTCCTGCTAAAAAAATCATAGGTGAACTCGTTTCTGTCGGTTATGGAAGTCCAAATGAGTACAGTGAGTTCGGTGAAAACGCACATGGAAAACTAGTGATGGCGAAAAGTGCATCGCCTCGGAATCTTGGTAGATGGGTGCATCGGAAGGAAAAATATGAAAGAGCAGTTCTCAGTGGAGCTTCTGCCTTTATTTTTGTTAGTGAACACCCTGGAGTTGGACCTGAAACCGGTAGCCTGCAAAACAATAGACCTGCACCGATACCAGGTATATCTGTCTGTAAAGAAGATGGAGATTTTCTGAACCGTTGTATTGACCGTTATGGAAAAGTTAAAATGCAATTACACACTACGGATATCAACGAACCGCGTACTTCATGGAACGTAGTTGCAGATTTACCAGGAAATGAGGTTCCAGATGAGATGATTATTTTGGGGTGTCATTACGATGGACATGATATCTCACAAGGTGCACATGATCCGGCTTCAGGAATGGTGTCAGTTATAGAGGCATCACGAGTTTTGTCAAAATATACCCAAAAAATAGTAAGAAGGACTATAAGGTTCACTGCATTTGGAACAGAAGAAATTGGACTTACCGGTTCCTTTCAGTATGTTGACAAACATGCAGACGAATTGGACAATATACGCTTGATGTTGAATATGGACGCTGCAGGTGGTAAGAGTAAAAAGGGAATCGTCTTACATCATTGGGAAGCATTGGAATGCATGTTTAAAGATTTCCAAAAGCAGATGAACGCAGATATGCCTGTTGGTCAGAAGGTGCATTCCTATTCCGATCACTTTCCGTTTTTCCTGCAGGGAGTACCCTCATGCCACATGGGCGATCCAACTTCTGCACCTTCAGGTCGTGGTTTTGGGCACACTGCCTACGATACGATAGAAAAGGTTGAGTTAGACAATCTTAGACGCGCAAGTTCAATCGGTGCAAGAATCGCACTTAGATGTGCAAACGCAGATGATCTTAACACAAAACGGCGCACTCAAGAAGAAGTACAAAACATAGTAGATACTGATGCAGGGTTGGAGGGATACCGAATCTCGTTGAAATTGAAAGCTTAAAATATCAATTTTAATATTACGGTAAGAAGAAAATGCAAATGTCAATAGTATCACTGAGGGAAAAATTAAGAAATTCTATACCATATATGTCTGTTTATTGTCGTAATTATATAAGTTTGTCCCTCATTCTGCTGGCTATAGGATTTACATGCTTAGATTTTGTGTCTTTATCATACGCACAAACAGATCAAGATATTCAACAGGCTGTAACTCAATCAAGACGCACTGCAATTGTAACAGCAGTTGAGCTCGCAAGTCCTTCAGTTGTCAACATCAGTGCGATTCGTAGTGTAACACAACAAACATCTTTTGACGAATGGTTTTGGAGAGAATTTTGGGGTGAAGTACCCTCTTTTCCAAAACGTTCCTTACGTGAAGTCGGTTCAGGAGTAATCATCAATAAAGAAGGTTATATCCTTACGAACCACCATGTAATTGAAGACGCAGAAAAGATAAAAGTTGCAATCTCAGATGGACGGGAATTTGATGCATACCTTGAAGGATACGATTTCCTTTCTGATTTGGCTTTATTAAAAGTTGAAACGAAGGAGAATTTACCTGCAATAAAATGGGGAGATTCCGATGATTTACTTATAGGTGAATGGGCACTTGCAATTGGAAATCCTTTTGGTCTATCTACCGGTACCGCACAACCTACTGTAACAATTGGCATTGTCAGTGCAACCCAGAGATCCCTCCTTGTAAAACCCCGTTTTTATGATGCACTCATACAAACGGATGCATCTGTCAACCCAGGTAATAGTGGTGGTGCTTTAGTTAATGCACTCGGTGAACTCATAGGAATTAACACAGTCATACGCTCAACAAGCGGAGGATCACAAGGTGTTGGTTTTGCCATCCCAGTTAACAAGGCAAAAAAAGTTCTTGAAAAAATTACAGAACATGGATGTATTATACCACCCTATCTTGGTGTTGAGGTTCAACCTATAACCGAAGAAATGTCAGAAAAACTCTTGGGAAAAGAAGAATCACAAAAAACTATTCTTACGCGTGGAGTTTTAGTATCCGAACTGCATAAAAACAGTCCCTTGAGTAATGCCGGTATTAAACGGGGAGATATAATACAAGCGATATCAGGTCGCTACATAAAAGATGCTACTGACTTTAAAGCGGTTGTGCGTTTGCTACCAATAAACTCACATATCAAATTCGAAATTATACGACGAGGACAAAAAAGAAAAATAACAGTCAATCTTAAGACATTAGAACGCAAATATGTACCACAAAGATGGGGATTAACACTAACTCAACCAAAGAAGAGTATTGACAATGCCTATCGTCCAGGGGTCATGATAACCAATATTGAAAAGGATAGTGGGTTAGCAGATATACTCAAAAAAGGTGACATCATCTATCAGATCAACGATATAACTATTCATACACTTGAAATTTTTAAAATCATTGATAGTAGAATTCGTGCACCCAATAGTATTCGTCTACATTTTGAGAGAAATGGTGAAAAGAAATCTATCCCTGTGACTTTTAATAGAAACTATCGCAGAAGATAAGTGTTTTTTAGATTATAGTAAAGCATATAATTACTTATACGTTTCTGCACAACCTAAATGAAGATTAAAAAATAAATTAGGTAATTCTTAGAGATACTCGGTGCGGTTAGGAAACCGCACCATAAGCGTCAATTTAGCGACTACTCAACCCATTTCCCTCTTGTTGGAGGGGTTTCTAACCCCGATAGCAGAGTGGAACGGCATAAAATCGGGGTTAGAAACCCCTCCAACAAGAGGTTCATTTCTTAAATTGACGCTTATGGCAGAATACGCGTGTGGTATTCTGCATTGGTTAGGAAACTGCCCCTAACCGTGCTGGGGAAAAATTAGAATTACCCATTTAATAACTTAAACTTCATATAGGTTGTGCTACAACACACGCAGTCCGTTAGGTTTACAAGTTTATTCTGAATAAGAAATTGGAGAATGAAAAATGAAATTGCAGCTACCCACAATCATAATCGTCTGTTTGTCTGTTGTTCTTATTCTGACCATACATTTTTGGGGAGGAAGGGACTTTCAAACCATTGAAGAAGGAAATGAAGAAAGTGCTGAGTTTAGGTCAATCAGGATAGATGCTAATAATGCATATATCGCAAAGGATTATTACAATGCAATTGAACTATATGACCAAGCTTATGAAATGCGTCCAGATAACGCAGAAATCTGTAATGATCTCGGTTCTGCCCATTACGACCTGGCAATAAAAAATGCAGGCCCACTCTGGCCCTCATGGAAGGATATTACTGTTAATGGATCTGTTGAAGATGCAATTACAGAACTTGAACTGGCTATAGAAAAAATAGAATCTGGTTATTTTCGTATAAAAACAAGTTCTACTTCCATCGCAAAAGATTTAGAAAAGATTGCTGTAACTAAAGGTGCGGCTGTATTTCCATATTACGGGAACACCCAGACAACCCTTAATTTACTTATAGGACCAACAAAAGAACACTTACTACAAGCCAAGTCGTTGTATCTAAGATCAATTGAATTGAAATCCGTATATCCCGCTCCCTATCGAAATCTCGGATCATTATACATGAAGATCGGAATTACAGATAAAGCGATTAATTTCTATCGTGAAGCATACAAACGCCAACCGAGTGATGAAGAACTTGCAGAATATTTACACCAGTTTAAGAGTGCGTTTTAGCTGCCCATTTTCTCAAGTAAGTATTGTCGAAAATAGTGTTATTACAACCTATTTCATCAATGGTAGGAGGGGTTTCTAACCCCATAAATCAACGGTATGAATGCCTTATGGCATTCCCCGGGTGTAAACTTAAGAGCCTTATACGTTGTTGGAGGGGTTTCTAACCCCGATTTCTTGAGCGAAAACCTGTCCAATCGGGGTTAGAAACCCCTCAAACAATGGAATATATTCCTTAAGTTGATTTGGGGGAATGCCATAAGGCATTCATACCGTTGATTTATAGGTTGTGCAGAAACAGAACACAACCTAACAGGTTGTGCTACAACACACGCAATCCGTTAGATTTGCTAAACGCATAGTTCAAAGTATTCAGGTAATTCTAAACTTTACTATATCTCAAGAAAAAACGGTGG